>JADFPZ010000168.1 GCA_022562075.1 Candidatus Zixiibacteriota bacterium
ATTCACGCATGGTGGGACCGGTGATCGCGGTGGCGATTGTCGTTGCTGTGGTCGTCATTCTGACGTTGAATCTACAAACCGCTCCCGCGCCGGCCGAGGCACCAGGGCCCTCGCAAGCAACGGCCCAAACCGTGCCCTCCGGGCACGGTGCAATCGGCGACCAGCAATTTATGCCGATGGTCGCGAAGGATGGCCCGCATTACGGCAAGACCTACCACATGCCCGGCCACGGCAAGTATCAGCTCATCTACACCGTCTACCCGCCCGACACGAGCCAGTTCGGCCGTCACGTCGATGTAGACACCGGCGTCGACCCGTGGTGGGAACCGTTCGACGTGGAGTTTGAGTTCGATTACCAGGGCATCCCGGCCGAAGAAGGTGCGTACAAGGCCGGGCAAACGGTCGGAGGCGTACCGTTCCGCGAGTACTTCATTGGGAAGCAGGAGTCGCACAACATGGAGATCCAAGCGGTGTGGCTCCCGCCGGTGCAGATGGAGGGAATGCAGCTTCCCCAAGACCCCGACGTGATCCATCTCGAAGCCGACATCCACGCCCTCGCAGGTCATCCCAACGGGTTCGGGTTTGGTGACTGGATTCCCTATCTGAAAGTCGAGTTTGAACTGATTTCGATCGAAGAATAATCGGTCGGAGCCTAGCGCACCCACCCGAGCGGAAAGCGCTAGCACCCCGTCAACCGGTCCCGGCGCTAGCGCTTCGGGCTCGGATGATTCGTTGGAATCGAGCAATTCAAATCCGAGCGGGAAGCGCCAGCGACCCGTCCGGTTGGTCCAGCGCTAGTGCTTTGGGCTCGGAATTTTCTACTCCACCGTTTCCAACGCGCCGGCCGCGGGTGCCGCTCCCCGGACCAGCTCTTCCTCGTCTTCGATCCCCTCGAGCTTCTCCGGTCCGCGCAGAAACGACAGCATCGCCTCAACCAGCAGCCACAACGTCATGGCCAATACGGCGATGCTTATGCCAACCAACTGCCATTTTCGCGGTTCGGCGATCAGAAAGCCCCGTAGGTTCACAACCATGGCCCAGAGACTGATTCCCAACATTGCGAACATCGGCAGCAAGGTGTACCAGATCGGACGGCGGAGTTTGAAGAGGAAGATGCTGACTGCCAACAGCGTCAAGCCCGCGAGCAACTGATTCGTCGTGCCAAACAAGATCCATAGCGTCTTTCCCGCAGGCACGAGGGCGAACGCGGCAATGCCCGCCACGGCTACCGCCGATCCGACGTAGCGATTTGCCAGAGAATCCCATTTCAGGGACCGAAAGATCTCCTCGACGTTAAACCGCAGAAGCCGCGTGGCGGAGTCGAGGGTGGTCATCGCAAAGGCGACGATCGTGACCGCCAAAAAGGCCATTCCATATATATGAGACAGAAAAAGCATCAGATATACTATCAACTTAAGATAAATACTAAGCCGGCTTTTCTGCATAAGAAAACCCAGCAGTGATATCCCTGTAAGTGAATATAGCAGAGTCAATATCAAGAGCAGGTTGTCAGCAATAATTGTCATCGAATCATTACCAAAAAGGCGCAGCAAAACACCCAATAATACAAGCGGCGTAAAAGAAAAAGGTATCCTCCAGGAAGAAAAATGCGGCAGCC
The DNA here is from genome assembly GCA_022562075.1 of Candidatus Zixiibacteriota bacterium. Classification (GTDB taxonomy): domain Bacteria; phylum Zixibacteria; class MSB-5A5; order GN15; family FEB-12; genus JACZWU01. Next base: position 1,619 of record JADFPZ010000168.1, read on the forward strand.
TGAGACTTTTATTACCCCTGATAAATTGCCACCTCGCAAAAAGCCAGAAGCCAAGTGCAAACTGCATTATAATTGACATGACAGTTAAGGCAGGAAGAACCCGTAGAAAAAACGTAAGAAACTTTTTAATCTGCCCGGCGTTTTCAGTCGAGTAACCCGAGGCGGACAGGGCCGGCTCTGTTTCCAGAATCAATTGAGCAATTTCCTCAGATGAGGTCAATGCCTGCCACATTGGAATCATCTGCAGTGATCCGAATAATACCAGAGCTACAACAGAGGTCAAAAAAATCTTGGCAATTGAATGGTTAGAGAGTGCCAGTCTGCCGCAGAGAACCGAAGGCGCCAGAACCGCCGACCAGCCAGCCATTGTAACCCAAACCATACCAGATTTTGTAAACAGTAAGCTCATAATAATTGCAGGAAGAACTACCAGCATAAGCTGCAAATTTTTCCGGTAGTAGATTACGGTGCTGATGCTGCCAAACAAAAACACTACTACTACGAAATTTACGGTTCCCAAAATGAGTTCAAAGGGCACACCAAGTTCAAACGGCCGCTTTGAATAGGCTATAAAACCGTGCAGGAAAGAGGCCATCAAAACTGATAGCAGCAATTGTAACGGGACAGCCGGCTTTAGTCTTTCTTCCACGGCGCTGGCAGCAGACGACCTGCCTAATGGTTCAACGATATGACTCACTGGCAAAGGCCATAATTGCCATAACGCGGGCACGTTTGACAGCCCGGGTCAAATTGCGCTGGTGAATAGCGCAATTGCCTGATATACGCCGGGCCAAAATCTTGCCGCGCTCATTGGTGAAACGGCGCAACATCTTTTCATCTTTATAATCTAAATAATAGATTTTGTTCTCACAAAACCGGCATATTTTACGTCTTCTCATCATTGCCATTTATTTAATCCTCACTAACTATTTCAAACTTTTCTTTAAAGTTCTTCATCTTCAGGCTTCTCATCGGCAGGCTTTTTCTCTTCAGCTACAGTCTCTACTGGCGGAGAAACAATCTCGATTTTTGTAGTTTCGCTGGCGTTGTCTGCTTCTTCTGTGGCCGGCTCTTTCTTGTCGGTTGCAGCTTCGACTGGCGAAGAAACAATCTCGATTTTTGTAGTTTCACTCTGGCTGTCTGCTTCTTCTGTGGCCGGCTCTTTTGGGGAGTCTGAGACTGGTTTGGGCTTTGCAATTTTTCTGGGCGCTCTGTAATCTTCCTTCTTGTCGCCATAGACTCTTTCCGGGTCAGCTTCAAAGCGGATTGTAAGATGCCGCATGTATTCTTCGCCAAGCTTCATATGCCGGTCCAGAAGCGGCAGAACCGACTTGTCTGATTCATGAAGAAAAGTTGCGTAATATCCCTGATGCAGTTTGTTGATGGGATAGGCCAGCCGGCGAGTACCCATTCTGTCTTCGTGGACAATTTTTCCGCCGTTGGCTAAAATCAGCTCTGAGATAGCTTTGACTTTCTCCTCAATTACGGCGTCATCTGATTGGGGATTTACAATGAACGTTGTTTCGTAGAGAATCAATTTTTACCTCCCTTTGGACGTTTTGGTCTCTCAACGGCTTAAGAATTCTTCCTTAAGCAGGGTTATAGTTATATTTCGTCATAGCCAGTTCTAGTTCATGGCCGAGGGCAAATATAATGGCTTGTGCGGCAACTCCAAGCATTTTATTTAGCTCTGGGCGTTCTTTCTGATCGAACTTACCCAGTACAAAATCGACTTCGTTTATATCATCAGGAATCGGACCAATCCCCAGTCGCAGCCGGGGGAAGTCTTCGGTCTGAAGCTCCTCAATTATCGATTCCAGCCCGTTATGCCCTCCTGCTGAGCCTTCAGCCCGAAACCGGATAGTACCCAAAGGCAGATTAAAATCGTCGAAAATTATCATCAGATTGTCTGGCTTTAGCTCATAGCTATCTAATATCTCCCCGGCAGCATAGCCGGAGCCGTTCATCATCGTAGTAGGCTTAACCAGATAAATCGGGCTGCCCTGATAATCTGCTTTACTGATTGTTGAGTAATTCAATGGTGCAGGCTTTGATGACCTCAATTCCTGCCCCAAAAGGATAATAACAGCAAACCCGACATTATGCCGGGTGCCTTGATACTTCTCCCCAATATTCCCTAATCCGATTATAGCCTTAATCATTGTGGGAGTATTAATCCGCAATTTTAGACTACTAAATCAAGCAAAAGAAAATCTGCTGAATTCTTGAATTTGTAAGTGAACTTAGCGCTTGGTAGCGGCGAAATCCGACATATCGTTTAAGATATATTTCTGAGGATTTAAGAATTTACCGTTTCGGATAATTTCATAATGCAGATGAGGACCGGTGGAATAACCTGTTGAACCCATCAATCCAATTACCTGACCACGTTTTACGCTCTGACCTCTTTTGACAAGTACCTTGGAGAGATGGCCGTAACGGGTCCGGTAGCCATAGCCATGATTGATAGTTATCAGCTTACCCAGGGCAGTACTACTCGATATAATTTTAATTTTACCGTCGGCGGTGGCAATAACAGGTGTATTGGTATGATTGGCGATATCGGTGCCCCGGTGCATCTGTTTGTAGCCGGTGAAAGGATCATATTTCATACCGTAGCCGCGGGAGCTCCAGCCGTTGGTCGGCCAGATTGACGGGGTATGTCTTAGTTTGGTCTTTACCTTTAAGAGAGCATCTTCGACTTCTTCATATTTCTCTAATTCGAACTTAGATAAACGAAGCAGACGGTCAACTTCCATCTCAGTGATGTAGGCTTCTTTTTCGGTTATAGAAAGTTGGGCTATCAGATCCGGCTCCGGTCCGCCAATACCTAACTGCCGTTCTTCTGGATTAATCTCTGGTAGATTAAAAAGTGCTCTCAGCTTTACTTCTTTGGAGACTAACTCTGTATAACGGTCTTCGACTTCGACCATATTCCAGCGAAGCTGCTCATAGCTTTCTGAGAGCTTTTTGTTTTCGGCCTGAAGCCGGCTGAGCTGTCCTTCGGAAACTTTATTACTAAAGAAATTTGCTGAAAAATAAAAACTGCCCACTAAGAGCAGCAATACAAAGCCCAAAACAGTATAGACTGTTAATTTGGCAATGCTCAACTCTCTGGGGGTGCCGGAAGAATCCGGGATATAAAGAAATGTAAGTCTGCTATTCTTCAAATTTCTAACTCTAAACTCAATTTTTCTGACTTCTTCCAACCTATTGTCTACCTTTCAACCTTAAACTGCAACTACACAGCTGCTGAAAGTAGACTACCGGTTGCTATCTGTCAAGAACTTTGTCCTATGTCAACTATTTTACCAGATTATATTCCCGGCTAAGTATCTTATTGACAACCTTTACCAATTTTTCAGATTCAAGATTCTGCAAACTGTATAGATGCCAATAGGTTTTCTTAGCTACTGGAAACCTAACCTGCTTTTTCTTTTCTTCTGGCACAGGTCTATCCTTTCTGAGTGTCCTCCACCCCAAAGGATTTGCTATGCACTAATACTTAATCGGGCAGTTGGACTGAAATATTTAGTTTCAATCCGACTTATGCACAGATTATGCCAAAAAAGGCCGCCAGTCTTCTTTTTTTGAAATTTAACTTGTTGTTATACAACAAGATAGGCTGTTCAAAATATGAACAGCTAGCTTTTGAGACTCATTAAGCTGATTATTATGGCAATCTCCCCATTAATTGAAGCAAAACGGGCAGTAATCGCTATTTAAGCCAATTGACGATGGGTCTGAATAGATGTAGATTTGGTTCTAGGTAAGGATATGTGGTTGTGCGGGGTCTTGCGACTCGGAATGTCGGTCGCGTGACCCCGAACTCAGTCCTGACCTGAAATTATTGCTTCAGCGCCAAATTGATAGTTGACTAGCAGAATATTTGAGGAGGAACCTTATGGATGCTAATGCAATTTTTGGATTACAGTTTATTCTGAGCATGATAATGTGGAGCCTGATTGCAAAGTGGTTGATGGCTCCTTGGTTAAAAAAAATGTCAGCCCATGAGGCGCTGCTTTGGCTGACCATTCCCCATGCATTCCGCTATATCGGCATGGTCTTTTTAGTTCCCGGCGTCGTTTCTCAGGATATGCCAAGCAATTTTGCAACTCTTGCCGGATATGGGGATTTGGCTACTGCTGTAATTGCTATGCTGGCGCTCGTTGCTCTAAGATACAAGTGGGTTGGCGCCCTAGTTCTTGTTTGGTTATTCAACATCGTCGGTACAGTTGATCTATTGAATGCGTTGCCAAGGCAAGAGGCATTGCCGTATTTTGAAGCGGCTTGGTACATACCAACATTCTTGGTCCCGTTACTATTAGTAACACATTTCATGATATTTGTTCGGCTACTGAAAACGAACTCATGAAAAGACTTGCGGTAATATGACAGATGCTGATCACTCGAACACTGAAAAC
>JADFPZ010000169.1 GCA_022562075.1 Candidatus Zixiibacteriota bacterium
TCCATAGCCATAGCGGATGATATGCTTTGGATTCTTGATGGCGGAGATTCCAAACTGTTTTCCGTATCAAAAAACGGCAAAGTATTGTCTTCATTCGGACCAAATCTACCGGGGACAAATCTGTCGCTGAAGCAGCCGTCCGATATCGCCTTACTTGAAAATGACAGACTGGTGATTGTCGACACCGGCAACAACCGGCTCTTGATATGTCGAATCGTAAAAGGGGAAGCGAAATAGAATGCTATGCGGTTTTTATTTTGCCACAATCCCGGGTTTAAAAATCTGTTAAATAAACTAGCACATTCTCTAATAATACTTTGCTCAATCATAATACCTCTTTCGTCCTTTGCAGCTCAGATTGAAAAAATCGTTTCGGGTTCGACTGAAGAATTAAATAGTTTTATAACAGGGCTGATATTTTTTGAATCTGACTCGCTTTTCTTAAACGGCAGACTACTCACCAGAAACGAAGATTATAAATATAACAGGCAAACCCAAAGTCTGGATCTTTCTAAAATTCAACTTGGCTCTACTGACACTTTAGTCATCAGATACAGACAGGCTCCGCTCTGGCTGGCCAAATCGTTCGGCGAAAAGCCGCCGGAGATACAGCCGCCTTTCTCAAAAGCAAAACCGGTGAATGTGTTTAGTAATCGCAACGTTTCTTCGACTGCGAAGTTAAGTGATATCAATATCTCCGGCGCCAAGACTTTCCGGTTTTCTACGCAGTCGGCCGGAGTTTCAGAATTTGGTCAATCGCTGGATCTGAACATTGCAGGGAACTTAACAGAAGACTTAAAGATATCAGGTTCAATTTCTGATCGCGGCTTCAATCCGTCCTACGGCACGGCCAACAGCCGTCTTGAAGAACTTGATAAGATAAATCTAAGGCTTGAGTCACGGTCTTTTCTGGCGCAGATAGGTGATATTCAAATTAGTCGAGGCTTTAATAAATCTCTGAGAATGAGCAAGCAACTGTCGGGTGTGGCGGCAGACGTTAAGACCGCGAGCGTTAGTTTTAGCGCCGTTGCAGGTCGACCCAAAGGAAGATTTCAGACAGAGACATTTAACGGACTGGACGGTGTTCAGGGTCCCTATCAAATTGGGGCAAGCAAAAGCGCATCATCGATTGTGCCAAATTCAGAAAACATCTGGCTGGACGGACGAAAACTAAGCAGAGGTGCGGACAAAGATTACACCATGGATTATGTCAGCGGAAGAATTACATTCTCAGTCAAAAATCAAATAGACAGCCGCAGCAGAATAGAAATTGACTATGAACCGCTGCTGACAGCCTATAAAACAGAACTATTCAGCGCCGCCAGCAGCTACCAATATGGTGACTCTGTTCTTAATTTTGCCGTAGAATGGTATCGCGAAGGTGACTCCAAAGACCAGCCTCAAACAGGAGAACTATCAAACTCTGACTTACAACTGCTCTCTGCGGTTGGTGACAATATTGAAAACGCTTTTAGGTCTGGGGTCATATTGGACAGCGCCGGAAGTTACCTTCTGGTAACAGACAGTTTACCGGACAGCCTCTACCAATTTGCAGGCCAGGGAAACGGTGACTTTAAAATTTCTTTCTCATTCGTTGGCGCAGGACAGGGAGATTATCTGTTTGTCGGGGGAGAGCAGTACCAATTTGCAGGCAGTGGCAAGGGGGAATATCTGCCGGTAGTAAAGCTGTCCGCACCAGAGCAAAAAAATTATTACTCTGCCAGACTGGACCTGCAAAATGGAATTGCCGGCGAGGTACAGGCGGAAATAAACTTTTCACGCTACGACAAAAATTTGTTTTCTGTCCTTGACGACTCTGACAACGAAGGACTACTGGCGAATCTCCGCTCCAGAAAGACTTTTAACTGGAACGGACAGGAGAACAATCTGTCTGTCACGGCCCGTTTCAAAGAGGCCGCATTTTCTTCAGATTCAAGAATCAATGCCGCGGATTTCGGCCGTCATTACTTATTGCCAGGAGCGTTTAAAGCAGTCAGCGATGAAAAATTAATAGAAGCAATAGCAACGCTCTCTCCATTTGATTTTCTGAAGCTGTCACCATCTTATGGCAGACTCAATTTTGAAAACAACTTCTCTGCCAACAAAATTGCAGTCAAGACTGATATCGAATTTAAAAATCTGCTATCGGGGAGCTTTCTGATAAGAGCTACGGATTCAAAATTAATCGACAGCACAAACTCCGCCGGTCATTCACAAAGCTATATCAGCAGTTTAGATATTCCCATAGTCCGAAAACTTAAATTTCAGGCAAGATTTGAGCATGACAGCAGAAACAACGATTACAATGTCGCTCCGCAAGGCTTGAAATACGACAGATACGCGGCCACGCTCTTAAACAGTAGAGAAAAAGTAACAGTCGAGTATTATACCGAAGATTCTTTAACTAACGGCTGGTCGCAGCTGCTGACCAGAAACCGTCTGATTGGGTCATCAGGGCGGACGATCGGCCGTCTCAATTATAATATCTATCTCGGCTATCAATGGCTCTCCCGAGAAAACGCTAGAGAAGAATCGTTTTTGTCGAGAGCCGACTGGCGCTACGCCAATAATAAAAAAAGGCTCAGTATAAGTTCATCGTATACACTTTCTGAAGAAACCAGGAACGCCCGGGGTATTACCTATCTGGAGGTTGCACCCGGCCAGGGCAAGTATATTTTCGAAAATGGCCGCTACCTTCCTGACCCGGACGGCAACTTTATTCGGACGGAAGAGATCCTCTCTGCAAAATCAAAAGTTCGCCGGGGGGAAAAGAGTTTTCACTTAAGCAAGAGTTGGTCGTTTGGTCAAATTCAGCTTAACAGCGTAGTCGAAGAAGAATTATTGGAAAACGGTCAGCGCACTCTCTGGTGGTTCCTGCCTTTTTATTCAGACGACAGACAGCCCTATCTGATCTACAACCGTCGCCACAGCAGCGACATCCGCCTTATACAAATAAAAAGCGGCCATGCCATTAATATTAGTCTCAAACAGAGGATTGAAATCAGAAATATTGCCGGTGTTGACAGAATCAGGCGCGATTTTGACGGGACTCTTTCTCTGAAGCAAACCTTAAAGGATTATTTTTTCGTCGAGGAAATAAAATTGTTCCGCAGCAAGCGCGATAACTATTTTATAGGCAGCGGAGATATCGATGGCTTCAAAAGTGCGCTGACACTGCGCAAGTTAGCCTCTTCAAACGAATATGCGCTAGGTCTGTCATTTCGCAAGGCGCAGTCATCAATTGAAGAAAAATCAGAAATTTTTTCCGTTGACCTGAAAACTAAAATCCGAATGATGAAAAAAGGGGAGATTAGAACTTCGCTGGAACTTTACTCCCAGAGCCTTGATAACGTAAACTTGGCGCCGTCATATCAGCTGACCGGCAACAAATTCGGCAGCAGAGGGATTTTGTGGACGGCCGGATTCAACTATGGCATCAAGAAAGATATGCGTATTAATCTGCGGCTTAGCGGGCGTCACTCAGACGAAACTACTGCACGCATCACTGGTCGAACCGAAGTGGTGGCACAATTCTGATGTTTGTACGACTATTTATCATAGCCTTTGTTCTGGCTGCGCTTATTGTTCAATCGGTGCAGTCGGTTGAGCTGCTTTTCGACGGCAGAATACCTGAGAACAGCGGAGAAATAAAAAAGGCAGTTGAGAGATCGCCTGACCCTTCGTTTGCGCTACTGGATTCGATAGTAACTGACCTGGTCGGTCGCGGCTATATAGATGCTGCCATGGAAATAAAAAGCGGCAACTTAATTATTCGGGCAGGCAGTAAATATTTTGTCTCAAAGATTTTCTTAATGGTCGACTCAGTTAAGCAGATAGATGACATATATATTCCTTTTGACAGCGCCAGTGTCAGCCTTGCAATCAATCATCAACTACAGAAATTCAGAGACCAGGGCTATCTTTATGTTTCAGCCGAAACAAAAGATATATCAATTCAAGACAGCCTGGTGTCGCTTGAGCTAAATATTAATATGGGGCCGCTGGTTGAAATAGGCCGCCAAATCTACGCCGGACTTTCCAGAACCGACCCGGTCATAATCTCGAAATATGTTCCCAATTTGACCGGCAAAAACGTCACGCCTGTGCTCATCAAGCAAGCCGAAACAGCAGCGCGGAATGTGCCTTTTTTGACTTTCAAGCCGCCTCTAATGCTGGCTCCCCGGCCGGGCTATACCGTATCGGATATTGTCTTTAACTTTTTGGAGAAAACTCCTGTCAGTTTCAAAGGCGCCGCCGGAATTGCCGGAGAAGAAAACAATACTGTCTGGTCTTTTGATCTGGCCTTAAACAATTTGTTCGGTTCAGGGAAGAGAGTGGAAATCGTTTCTGAAAAAAGAGAGAGCGGCCGCAATCTGCTGAGCGTTCAGTATAGCCAGCCTTCGTTTATAGCAGGTACCGGAGAACTGAAGTTCGAAGTCCTGACCAGAAACTACCGGGACGAATTCTACGAGTTTGATATAACAGCTGGCTTTTCTACCCGGCTAAACAGCAGTTTCACTACGGGCCTTAAACTGGGCTGGAAATCAGTTATTCCCGAAACCGGGAATCTAAATTACAGAGCCGTCAGCGGACAGTTTGCGGTTTCAAAGCGAACCAAACCGGCATCTTTTAATCCTGTAGACGGTTTAGCCGTTAACTGGGCTATTGATTTCAGATTCAGAAAATACAACTCTGATAACCTGCCAGAATTTCTCAAGCAGAGGTCATTTTACGAAACGCGCAACAATTTCTCGGTCTCACTTTTCCAAAAGTTTGCAGGACCTTTTATCTGGTACAGTAAGATTCGATATGAGGGACTTGAAACCAAAGAAGATCTGCCCCCCCTCTCAGAGTTAATTTTAATAGGCGGACCGGGGACTCTGCGCGGTTATCGCAACGAACAGTTTACAGCAATCAGAACTGTTTACGGAACGATTGAGCCGAGGCTTAGATTTGGCTCAGGATTCGGCTTTCTTTTTTACGATGCTGCCTATCTGAACAACAGAATACTAAATCAAAACAAAAAAATTGAAACTCTTGAAAATTTCAAATGGAGCTATGGCCTTGGTCTGGGTGTTGGTAATAATCTGCGCTCGGTGCTGTTGTCGCTGGGTTGGGAACCGCAGGCCGGATTTGACCAGCCCCGACTCTCCATAGAACTCTCTTCAGACATTTGAAAGTTGACTGTATCATCTGCCGCTTCTATTCTTTTCAGATGTGGGCTTTCCTTGATTATCTAAAACTTATTCGCATAATAAACTGCATCATTGCGTCAGCAGCAGTTTTAATCGGCGCTTATTTCACCTGGACATCAACAGTCTATTATGCGCCAATAATGTCCGCAATCGCGGCTTTTCTGGTTTGCGCCGCCGGCAATGTTGTAAATGATATTGTGGATATTGACGTTGACCTGATCAACCAGCCAAAACGGGTTCTGCCTGCCGGTGATATTTCAAAAAGTGCAGCCACAAAACTGGCCATAGCTTTGACAATACTGGCTGTGGTCGTCGCTCTGTCGATCAATTGGCTGGTAATGAGCGCGGTTCTTCTGGCAATAGCCCTGCTGGCACTTTACAATTTTAAGGCTAAGAAAATACCGATATTTGGAAACTTGATAATTGCTCTGCTGGGCGCCCTCACTTTTCTAACAGGCGGGCTGGCCGTAGATGAGTCGCTGACTTTTGCATTGCCCGGACCAATTATACCGGCTCTTTTTGCCTTTTTCTTTCATCTGGCCAGAGAGATATTAAAGGACGTAGAGGATATCGAAGGTGACAGGCGGGTGGGAATCAGGACATTTCCTCAGGTAGTGGGAGAATCCAGAGCTGTGCTGGCGGTGCTTGTTCTGTTTTTCATCATGGTTGTGCTAACATTCATACCTGTCCTGGCCGGCTGGTTCGGAAAGGCTTACGAGATACTGACAATTTACATAATTGACCTGCCATTATTGCTCCTTTTGATTTTCATCTGGGGCAATCCCAGCCGCAGAATGCTGAGAATGGGCTCAATAGGTCTAA
>JADFPZ010000170.1 GCA_022562075.1 Candidatus Zixiibacteriota bacterium
CGGCGACTTCAAGGTCATCCACCCCCGCCAGCAGGACATGGAATACGATGTCGCGCATCATGGCAATGATTTTTATGTCAAGACCAACGAAAAGGCCAAAAATTTCAAACTTATGAAAACTCCGGTTCGCAGTCCTGGCAAATCAAGTTGGCGCGAGGTAATCCCGCACAGAAAAGCAGTTAAGATAGAAAATGTTGAAGTTTTTGAAAACCATCTGGTCATATATGAACGCGAAAACGGGCTTGAGAATATCCGCATTCTCAATCTTCAGACAGGGGAGGACCATTATATTGAATTTCCTGAACCGGTCTATGGTCTCAGGACACAGAGTAATCCGGAATTTGAAAGCGACATGTTGCGGTTTATGTATTACTCAATGGTAACACCTAAATCTGTTTTTGACTACAATATGAACAGTAAAGATCGTGAGCTCAAAAAAGAGTATGAAGTAATCGGCTATGACAAGTCGCTTTATGAGACCAAACGGATATTTGCCGAAGCCAAAGACGGCACACAAATTCCGATTTCAATTGTGTATAAGAAAGATTTTCGGCAGGATGGCACCAGACCGCTTTATTTATACGCCTACGGTTCTTATGGCTTAAGTATGGACCCGTATTTTTCTTCAAATCGAATCAGCTATCTTGACCGGGGGTTTGCATATGCGATAGCCCATATCAGAGGCGGCAGCGAAATGGGGCGCTACTGGTATGATGAAGGTAAACTATTAAATAAGAAAAACACTTTTACAGACTTCATCACCTGCGCCGAGCATTTGATAAATGAAAACTATACAGAAAGCAGCAAACTTGTCATTAGCGGCGGCTCGGCCGGCGGGCTTTTGATGGGTGCTGTATTGAACATGCGGCCGGATCTGTTTGAAGTTGCAGTTGCCGATGTTCCTTTTGTAGATCTGATAAATACAATGCTGGATGAGTCAATTCCGCTGACTGTTACTGAATACGAAGAATGGGGCAACCCCCATGATTCTGTCTTCTATACTTATATGAAATCCTATTCTCCTTATGACAATGTCGGCGCCAGAGAATATCCGCACTTGCTTATCACTGCCGGATTGAATGACCCCAGGGTTCCATATTGGGAATCGGCTAAATGGACCGCTAAACTGCGGGCCAATAACCTGGGCGATAACTGGCTGCTGCTTAAGACCAATATGGGTGCCGGGCACGGAGGTGCTTCGGGCAGATATGATTATCTTAAAGATGTCGCCTTCAGGATGGCATTCATTTTTGACAGGCTGGAAATTAAATGAGATAAAAATAAATGGAGGACCCAACCTAACAAAAACCCAAAAAATTAAGGTCCTCCATTTTCGTTGATTTAGCGGTACGGGGAATCGAACCCCGGTTTGATGGCTGAGAACCATCCGTCCTGACCACTAGACGATACCGCCTGAATCAATGCGCAACGCCAAAAAAGCAACGCAGACTTATATTATGCCCTTAGCCTCAAACTGTCAAGCCTTGCTAACTTATTGATTTGCAGTAGCTTGCAATATACAAACGGCTAATTTGAAGCTGTTCATTGGCTTGTCAAAAGCAACAATTTCAACACTTTTTCAGATTATTTCAACTTTTTTTCTGTCACCGTCGTTGACAGAGCGGCAGCCTCTGACAGTCCTATGGTTTAATCTTCGATATCAGCATAATAATCAATAATTTGACCAGGATTTGGCAACATTATTGTAGATAACTTCCCAAAACTCTCTTATATCGATTCTAAGCAGAAGAAGGTAAACAAGATAAATGGCAGCAAAAACGAAAAAGACAAAAGAGCTAAGCTACAAACAGGCCTCTCACCGTTTGGATTTCACATTTAAGGGGATCAAATCCTCTGCAGATATGGAGCCGTGCCAACAAATTATCGGCCAGGAAAAGGCGATGGCAGCAATAAGAACCGGCCTTAAAGTAAAAGGCCGCGGGTATAATATTTTTATATCCGGAATTTCTGGCACCGGCCGCAACACGGCCATCATGCATTTTTTGGAGCAAGAGTTAAAGAATGTCAAGCCGAGGCTGAGAGATTTTTGCTATGTCAATAATTTCAAGAACGAAGACAAACCCCGCCTTTTGATTTTTAATCCGGGGGACGGCCGCCGCTTCAAACGCGATATGGGTTACCTGATCAGTTCGATACGCAAAGCGGTTCCCAAAATATTTATGTCAGAAGATTACAAGGACAGACACAGCCGGGTCTCGCGCGAGTTTGAGGGGCGCCAAAAAGAGTTAATCGGTAATTTCGAAGACAGACTTACAGCGGACGGTTTTGTGATGGTTCAGCTTCAATCCGGCATGACCACTCGCAACGAAATTCAGCCTCTTGTTGACGGCGAACCAAACTCACTTGATAAACTTGAGAAGCTTGCTGCAGAAGGCAACTTTTCTGAATCAAAGCTCGATGAATTCCGTCGCCGCTGGGACAGCCTCAGAAGAGAATTCGATGTTGTCTCTGTTGAATCAAAAAAGCTGTCGAACAAACTTGACGATGCCCTTGAAAAACTTGATTACTCTATGATCGCCCCGCTCATAACAGACAAAGCCTCACTGCTCAGACGGCGCTATCAGATTGATAAAGTTGTTTCGTATCTGGACGAGGTTGAAGAAGCTTTACTTTCGGACCTTGACAGATTCAGGGAAGCCCAGCCCCGCCGGGGCGAACAGGAAGCTCCGCCCTATCGCAAGCGCGAGCCGTTTGAAGAATTTTCTGTTAATCTGATTCTTGACCACGCTGAGACCAACGCAGTTCCGCTGGTGGTTGAGAAATCACCATCGTATAAAAATCTGTTTGGTTCATTGGAGCGGGTGGTTGACAGATTTGGTTACTGGCGGACAGATTTCACCAGAATCTTTACCGGCTCCATCATAAAAGCAACCGGCGGATTCTTGTTGGTCAATGCCATGGACCTGCTGACGGAGCCCGGAGTCTGGCTGAATCTGAAGCGTTCCATAAGAAACTCCGAAGTTGAAATAGCCGCTTACGATCCCTTTTATATGATGGCCGGAGCAGGTATAAAACCCGAACCGATACCGCTCGATGTCAAAGTTGTGCTGATTGGCCAGAGCGACACTTACAATCTGCTCTGGCAATGGGATGAAGATTTCAAACGGATTTTCAAAATTAAAGCGGAATTTGATTCTGTCATAAAGCTCAACAAAAAAAATGTAAAACAATATTTTCGATTTATAAAGCTCATCACAGATCAGGTCAAGCTTCCGGAGTTTGACCTTTCAGGAATGCAGGCTATAGCTGAATACGGTCAGAGGCTTTCGGGTCAAAGAAACAAGATGACCTCACGTTTTTCTTCCATTGCCGATTTGATAAAAGAGTCCGCTCTGTGTGCCGAGCAGAACAAGAGCAAACAAGTCAACCGCCAGGATGTTGAGTGTGCCGTAGAACAGAAAAAATCCCGTGTAAACTTAATCGAAGAAAAAGTGCAGGAGATGTATGACAACGAAACTTTGTTGGTCTCTACTTCGGGTTCTGCGACAGGGCAGATAAACGGTCTGGCTGTGTACAAAGTTGGAGAGTATTCTTTTGGGCGGCCGACACGGATCACTGCCTCGGTTTCTCTGGGACGCGCCGGAATAATTAATGTCGAGCGTGAAGCTGACCTCTCGGGACCTATTCATACTAAGGGCGTGCTGGTGCTGACAGGCTATCTGCGCAATCTGTTTGCACAGGACAAACCGATGGCCATGTCTGCCTCGATTACGTTTGAGCAATCATATTCCGGTGTTGACGGCGATTCGGCCTCGGCGGCAGAGATATTCGTCTTGATTTCGGCACTGACACAGATTCCTATAAAGCAGGGGATTGCTATCACCGGTTCTGTAAATCAGCACGGGGAGATTCAGCCCATTGGCGGAGTGAACGAAAAAATCGAAGGATTTTATGACGTTTGCAAATCACGCCGACTGACAGGTAGTCAGGGAGTTATCATTCCGCACCAGAATGTACAGGAGCTGCTGCTTCGTTCTGATGTTCTTGAAGCCGTCAAGAAAGGCAAGTTTCATATTTATCCTATTAAGAAAATCGAAGAAGGCATAGAAATCTTAACCGGTAAAACTGCCGGCAAACGCATCCGCAACAACAAGTTCACACCTGGCTCTGTTTTTGCAAAAGCTGATGACAAGCTTCGCCAGATGGCTCTTTTGTTAGACAGGTTTGGCAAAGACGCTAAGCCGGATAACGACTCTAATAAGAAACATATTTCCAAAAAAAAATTGTAACCTGAAAGTCACTGGCTCTTTTTGACTTTTCCTTTTATTCAAGAATGTAAAACTATTCATCCTTTCATTTTTCACTTGACGTATTAGAGTGAATGTGACTTTTTCGGTTTGTATCTAACAACAGCAGATGCTCAATGCGCAAAGCCAAAAAGAAAGCACGCAACTCACTCTTGCTGCGCTTATGGAAGCATCGCCTGAGTTTTCATTACTTAAAAAAAGCGGCTGCATCGGCGGCCGCTTTTTGGTTGTTCTCACAATTCAGATTTAAATTTTCTTAGAAGCCCGCGCCGAATGAAAAGTAGGAAGTTGAATGCGGCTCTATGCTGCTGAGATCGGTCGCCCAGGCCAGGTCATAGCGAAGCAGTAAGAAGCCTAAATTGGCTCTCATGCCAAATCCAAAACCAGAACGTAAATCTTTCAGCCTGCTGTTACCGCCTTGGCTGGTGCCCCCCTTGAAATTACTGCCAAACCAGGCGGAGCCGATATCAAAAAACATGGCGCCCTGTACTCTGGCAATCGTCATGCGCAGCGGGAAACGCATTGCTAAATAGTCGATCATGGGGAAACGAAATTCCAGATTGACCAGACCGTAGCGGTCGCCGGATAATTCATAATATGGTACGCCTCGGAGCGGAGTGACTACATCTGCAAAGTACAGATTTTCGACTTCAAATACTCTGGCATCAAGTCGGCGGTTGCCGATCCAGTTGGTGGTACCACCAAGGAAATAATGTTTGGGAGTTGAGCCGAAAGATGCTGCTCCGGACATACGGAAAGCAAATGAATAGCCGTTGCCAAAGTGCCAGTACTTACGGTAGTCAAGCTCAGCGGCATAGAACTCAATGTCACCGGCATTAAACAAATTAACGCTGGCTTCCAAATCAATTCTCATGCGACGGCCGTTTAACGGACCGGTGATACCCCAGACTATGTTATCAAAAATCCAGGAGAGTTCACCTGTCGTTACTTTGGAACTGCGGTCAGGCGGACTGCCTAAATCATAATATTGGCGGTCAATAAAATACTGCGAGGCAGTAAAGTCTACCCGGCTGAATACAGAAAAAGGTCTCCTTGCAAAAAACTGAAAACCATAAAATCTGTCGGAAAAGAGTCGCCTGAACGGATCCAAATAGAAATACTTGGAATGGAAAAAACCACCGCCAAGGTTAGTACGATTTTTATTATAAAGATAAAAGGCCAGAATATTGGACTGGTCAATTGTATTGATAATGTCGGTAGCCACAAAGATCTGGTGGTTTCCCAGATAATCAGAAAAGACAAAGAAAGTTTGACCTCTTAAGCCAAAAAAAGTATCGTAACCAATGCCGCCGCCGATATAGTCGGGTGTGAATTTGGTTTTGTATTTTCTTATTTCAAAATCTTCCCCCGGTTGCGGTACTTTGATCTCGTCAAATTCCTTTGGCTCTTTTAACGGCCTGATAATGTCTTCTTCTTCGGGAATATCAAACATCAGAGTATCCAGCGGATCTTTTTTATTGTCGCTAACAAAAACAAAGTCGTCGTCGTGGATTCCTGTTTCTGTAATAACTTTTTCTCTGGCTGTTGAATCTGCTCTGGCTGTACTATCTGAGGTGAGCGAATCATCTTCTGCTTCATACTGCGCATAGTCGTCTGTAAGCGATGCAATCTCGGTGGTCTGAGCCGCATTTGCTGCCTCAACCGAGTCA
>JADFPZ010000171.1 GCA_022562075.1 Candidatus Zixiibacteriota bacterium
CGGATGCCCTTAAGAGTCGCCCTGATGACGGCAGTCGCACTGGCGCAGGTTGGAGAGTTTTCGTTTGTATTGCTTTTTTCAATACAAGGGGAGGGGCTGATTGAAAAGAGCCTGGAGAGCAGTCTGATAGCGGCTTTTATTCTCTCTATGTTTTTGACGCCGTTTGCGCTGTCTTTTGGTCCCAGACTTGCGGCCGGAATGGGGAAATTTGCTCTTCTTAAGAAATTGTTCGAAGTTGTCACGGCTGAAGACGCCTCAAGAGAAATTAGTAAACTATCTAATCATGTCATTGTCGGCGGCTACGGCTTTGCCGGAAGAGAGCTTTCCGGGGCTCTTAAAGATTGCAGCATTCCCTATGTGGTGGTTGACTTAAATGTTGAAAATGTGAGAAGAGCTACCCAGGATGGTGTTGAGGCTTTTTTTGGGGATGTTACCAATCACGAAGTTCTCATAAAACTGGGCGTGAAACAGGCCAAAGAATTAGTTCTGCTGGTGAATGACCCGACAGCTGCGGAGCATGCCCTGCGGGTGGCCCGCAAACTTGCCCCTAAACTTTTCATAGTAGTGCGCACGCATTACCTGTTGGATGTAGAGTCGATTCTGGCGGCAGGCGCTGATGAAGTAATTCCATCGGAGCGCGAAGCGGCTGTTGAAGTAACCGCCCAGGTATTGAGCCGGCACCAGATAGACACAATGCAGGTTGCCGAGCGCTGCCGTGAAATCCGCAAGCAGACAGAAGAAGAAAAAGCTTAAATCTAAACAGGGAAGTCTCGGAGACCAGAGGCTTGCGGTTAAAGATGTATCCGATTATATTTGTTCGCTGTTGAAATTGATTTCCGTGGTTTTCTTATATTAGGGCAGTAAATCATGCAAAACGACGAGCCAACTAAATCATTCGTGCCACTGACCAAAGGAACTGAGGTCGGTCAGTACCGGATTATCGAAAAAATCGATGCCGGTGGAATGGGTGAAGTCTATCTGGCCTGGGACAATGCACTCAAACGCCAGGTAGCACTAAAATTCATGCTCGCACATACGGTGGACGACGAAGCCAAGAAGACTCGTTTTACTCTGGAAGCGCAGGCGGCGGCCAAGCTGGACCATCCCAATATCGTGCCGGTCTATGAAGTTGGTGAGTTTCGCGGTCGGCCGTTTTTCGCTATGGCGCACGTTGAAGGACAGTCACTATGGAGATATGCCAAGAATGAGAAGTTATCGACTGACAGGATTGTCGAGCTTGCCATGCAATTATGCGAAGGTCTTCAGGCGGCGCATGAAAAGGGGATTACCCATCGAGATATCAAACCGTCAAATATTCTGATAGATTCTAAAGGACGTCTTAGGATAGTAGATTTTGGTTTGGCCTCGGTGCAAGGGACCGACCGGCTGACCAAAACTGGCTCAACTCTTGGCACTGTTGGGTATATGTCCCCCGAGCAGGTGCGTGGGGAAAAAGTAGACCAGCGCTCAGATTTATTTTCAATCGGTGTCGTCCTCTATGAACTCTTGTCGGGTCTGAATCCTTTTAAGGCTGAATCAGAAGCCGCAACAATGCATGCTATTACACAAGACAATCCCCAGCCTCTGGCAAGATTTAATCGTGATGTATCCGATGAGCTGCAGCGCATCATCGACAAAGCTTTGGCAAAAGATGTCTCGCTCCGCTATCAGCACGCCGATGGCATGCTGTCCGATTTGAAGCGACTTCAACTACAATCTACGTCGATTAAGAAAAACAGGCTAAGCCTGTGGGTTGCAGCAGCGGTAGTAGTTCTGGCAGCCGGTTATTTCATTTATGACCAATATTTAAAAACAGACCCCACCACAGAAGAAGGTTGGACAAACTCTGTTGCCGTCTTGATTTTCCGCAATCTAAGCAGCGATCCGGAACAGGACTATTTCTGCGAAGGCATGACCGATGAAATTATCGGCAGGCTCTCCACTATAAAAAACCTGAAAGTTACCTCGATGCAGTCGATGCTGCGTTTCAAGGGCACCGATCTCGATCTCAAACAAATCGGCAAGGAGCTTGGTGTGGAGAATATTCTTGAGGGAAATATTCAGAGAGAAGGCGACAGTATCAGAGTAAGGGTACAGTTGATTCGTGTCGAAGATGACGCCCATATCTGGACGGATAAATACATTCGGGAAGTAAAAAGCGTTTTTGCGGTTCAGGATGATATCTCTCGCGCTATAGCAGATGTTCTTCAGATTGAACTTAGCGGCGAAGATGCCATCGCTTTGGTCAAGCGCGGCACAGATAACATTGAAGCTTACAACGCCTATATCCGCGGCCGGCATTTCTGGCGTAAGCGGTCTAAAGAGGGCCTGGAAACCGCTCTAAAGCATTTTGAGAATGCTGTTACACTCGATCCATACTACGCCGCCGCCTGGAGCGGACTTGCCGATGGGTGGACTCAACTCGCAAACTTCAGTTATATAGCTAAACTGATAGGCTACAATAAAGCAGATACGGCCAGTCTTAAAGCACTGGAATTGGATGGGAATCTCGCCGAAGCTCACGCTTCCCGGGGAAATTTATTATATAAGCGATACAAATATAGCGAAGCTGAGAAGCACTCTCTCAGGGCTATTGAGCTAAATCCCGGTTATTCCTGGGGTCATGCCTGGTATCATAGCTTGTTGAGGAGATTGGGCAGACATGAGGAAGCTGCTGCTCAGTTACAGATTGCCTATAAGCTTGATCCCCTTTCTCCTACGGTTCTAGAAGGTCTGGCCATAGAGAGTCGTCGTTTGGGTAATCTGGAAAAAGCGATAGAATACTCTGAAAGTATATTTGAAATCGAACCTTCTTTTGCACCCGCTTACGAGAACCTCTCTTTTGCATATCTTGATAGCAAAGATACTGCCATGGCACTAGAGACTGTTGAGAGGATGATTCAGCAGATACCAGACGACTGGAGGTCTTATACGAACAAAGGCGCAATTCTCCGGAATCTTGGACGATGGGATCAAGCCAAGGAAGCTTACGAAAAGGCTATAAAAGTGGCTCCCGATATATTTTGGCCTTACCGCCATATGGCCAGTTTCTACTTTTTTGAAACGGGCAACACGCTAGAGGCCTTGAAGTATTTAGAGCGCGCTATAGAACTTGACAGTCTACAAGCAAACCCACGAATATTGTCCTCCAATATTCTCCGGGGCTTAGGAAGACATGAGGAAGCTGTTGCACAGACAAAAAAGGTTATTGACTTGACTCCCTATGATGCCGAGGCTTACCGGGCCTACGGCTGGGCTATCGGAAATGGGCTTCATCGATACGAAGAAGCGATAACGTATATGTTGAAGGCACTGGAGCTCAATCCGAGACACGCAAATGCACTTAAGAGCATTTCTTTGATGTATGCAAATCTTGGCAGGACAGATGAAGCGCTGGAAGCAATCAATAAGCTGATTGAAATAGACAAGAGTTATATCGAAGCCATAGAGCGTAAGGCTCAAATCTTCGCCTTGGGGGGTATCTTTGACAGTGCTATCGTCTGGTATCAGAAGTATCACGAGTTGCGGCCGCACCAGGAATGGTATGTAAGGAGACTTGGAGATTTTCATACTGTTTTGCGGAACTACATAGTTGCCGACAGTTTCTATAACTCCATTCAGTCGCACCCTGATTCTGTTGAGAGAGGGTGGGGAAGAATTGGCAACGGCAAAACGCTCAGGTACCAGGGAAGATTTGAAAAAGCATTAAAGAAAATTAGAGAGGCTATTGAAATTGATGAGCAGGAGATAGGCGCCAGCTGGCCCTTGCTTTGGAAGTACAATTCTTGCATAGACATAAACCTTTTGTTCAGAAACAATTTCGTTGAGGCCCAAAGTGACATCCAAGCCGCAAAAGATGTGCTAAACTCCATGACATCGGCCACACCCCAGATGCATGCCTCCCAAAAGTCTCGTGAGGCCTGGGTAATAGCGGCGGCCGGTGAGCCAGACAGAGGCGTTCGTTTGTTACGGCAGGCGATTAGAGAGGCCGATTCTGCCGTCGGTGATATCTTCGACATTTATAAGTATTATCTGGCCACAATATATCGTCTCGATGGTGACTATCAATCCTCGGTAGATTTGATGGAACAGGTTGTCGAGTCTAATCCTAACTTCTCACATCGGCTGAATCTTGGAGTCAGCTATCTGGGGATAGGGGAATCAGACAAAGCTGTTGCTGTCCTCGAGAAAGCGATGTCGTTATGGCATCAAGAGAGATTCAACAGCTTGGGTGAAGCTGTGACGGGACATTACTATCTTGGACAGGCCTACGAGGCAGCCGGGCGCAACGCAGAAGCGATAGAGCAGTACGAAACTTTTCTTGATATCTGGAAAAATGCCGACGAAAGTCTTGAGTCAGTAAAAGATGCCAAAGAGAGACTGGCAAGGTTGAACGCAATAAATTAGCAAGAGTTTTACTATTCAATACAAGAAAGAATCGAATTAATTTAACCCGGATAGTTGCCGCTGATATAGTTCATCAAATACCGATTCTCAATTTCCATATCCGCAACCTGCACTTTGACAATATCCCCCACAGAAAGCAGCCCTACAATCCGGTCTTTTTCCATAATAGGGATATGTCTTACTTTGTTGTTGGTCATCAATCCGGCAATGTACGAGAAATCATCGTCTGGTACACCAACAAGGAGATTGGTAGTCATTAAATCAGCCACTGATCCATAGCCAAGAATATCAATATCATTGTAGGCGGCATGGAATATATCCTTGTCGCTGATAATACCAATCAACTCGCCGGAGTCTTCCAGAACCGGCAGGCAGCTAATTTTATTTTCAATCAGATGTTTCATGGCTGACTTTAGTGATGTTCCGGGAGTGGTGGTCATTATCTCCCTCTGTTTTTGCAATAGCCAGGTTTTCACTAACATATCTTACCTCGCAGCTTTTAAAGGTTTCAATTATATATCTTAATCAGGTCCAATTCTAAGATTAACTTGTTCCAAGGAGATATTATTCCAAGCTGCACTTCAAGTTCTGGGACAATATATTCAGGCTTGATACGATTACTATCTTTGCATCCCTGTATAAGATACGTATATTTTATATATTATGCCAAGAAAAAAACAAATTATTTTTATGTTTTTTACAGTCATATTTTGTCAGTTGACAATCATGGGTGAAAGCGGAGTTGATAGCAAGATTACTGATCCGGTGATGGAATACTATGTCAATAGGTCAAAAACTGTGTTAGAGAGCGGTGATCCCTTAAAAAGAGGAATAAGTTTTTCTTATGAGGCAGTTTCGGTATACGAAAAAATTGGAAGAAAGGGACGGGTGGAATTTTCCGACTCATCAAGAGCGGTTTATTATTTCAGTTTTGGGAAGCTGGATTCGTTAGTTTCAGACAGCAATTATTCGGAAATCCGCCAGCCGACTTTTGACTATCCAAATATTTTCGCCGGAGATTATAACTTTAATTTTTATCCAAACGACACTGGAGGTGAATACCTGGCCATTGGATTTGAACCTGACTCGGTAAAAAATAATGAACCGGTTGGAATTGCTATAATTAACAGAAGCAATCAATTTTTAACCTGGCTTTATCTGCATTATCCTCTGGTCAGTAACCAAAAAAAACTATCCCGGACATACAGGTTTAATAATGTTGATGGTTTTCGTTTTTGTGGCTCAATCAAAGAGGTTGGGGCAATATATTCAGTCTTCTCTTTGGATTACTACTCTTTAGAGACTCGCATTTCAAATATCCAAATTCAGAAGTGATTAAAAAGAAATTGACTTGAAATGACAATCAACTCATATAATATTGTATCAATGGAAAACGATATTGAAAAACTGAAAGAAACAATTCTTTCCAACGAAAATTCTATCCCGGTTCATATTGCTATTATTATGGACGGCAACGGCAGGTGGGCCAAAAAGCGGGGCCTACCACGTCTGGA
>JADFPZ010000172.1 GCA_022562075.1 Candidatus Zixiibacteriota bacterium
TACGTTATAGGTTTAATTATGCTGCCATTTATATTCTCAAGCAGCTGCTCCGGCGATAGTGACTCTACTAAGAAAGAAGAAAAAATTCAATTCAGTCCCTTTGCAAAAGTAGATCAAGCTGAAAAAGCGACTTCTGACAGTCTGTCCGAAAAGACTTCACCGGTACGGGACCCCAAGAATTCGTTTGTTACCATTGAAACAGATTACGGGAAAATGGTTTTAGAGCTTTATCGCGATGTTGCCCCCGTCCATGCTGATTCATTTATGGCGCGTTCCAAAGAAGGCTTCTACAACGGTACAATTTTTCACCGGATTATAAAGAACTTTATGATTCAGGGTGGTGACCCGGAAGGTACCGGCAGGGGCGGAGCCGGCTATTTTCTCAATGCAGAATTTTCGGAATTGCCGCATCAGGACGGCACTCTCTCCATGGCCAGAAGCACCGACCCCAACTCGGCCTCGTCGCAGTTCTTTATCTGTCTGGGAAGAAACAGGACGACATCAAACCTCGATGGCCAGTATTCTGTCTTTGGGCAACTCATTACAGGCTATAACGTGTTGCACGAAATAGGCAATGTACAGTGTACTGCAACAAGGCCGGTTGAAGAGGTTGTTATCCGCCGGGCATTTGAATCCGATATCAATGGCAATGAACTCTCTGCTGAAGAGAATAAAGAATAGCGATTTGTAATCTTTGCGGCAAACTTGAAACTGCGCTGCAAGTTCAGCGTTATTTCGGTATATGGATATGCGTAATATAGTTCTGCTGGGTTCATCAGGCTCCATAGGCAAATCGACCCTCGATGTTGTCAGAAAATTTCCTGATAGGCTGAAAATCAAAGCTCTGGCAGTAAATTCCAATATTGAGCTTTTGATAAGCCAGTATCACGAATTTAAACCAGAATATATCTGCGTGGTCGACGAAA
Source organism: Candidatus Zixiibacteriota bacterium (assembly GCA_022562075.1). Taxonomy (GTDB): domain Bacteria; phylum Zixibacteria; class MSB-5A5; order GN15; family FEB-12; genus JACZWU01. The sequence goes on from JADFPZ010000172.1 coordinate 927, forward strand.
GCTTCCACAGCCAGCTCAAGTCAGCTCTTTCGCACGAACCTGTACAAATACTCTCCGGCAAAGACGAAATGATTCGGCTGTCAGCTTTGGCTGATGTAGATATCGTAGTAAACGCAATTGTAGGAGCAGCCGGGCTGCTGGCCTCGATTGAAACTCTTAAAAGTAAGAAAACTCTGGCTCTGGCCAATAAAGAGTCTCTGGTAACAGGCGGTCCCTTGTTTCCGTCGCTGCTGGAAAAATCCGGCGCAAAAATTCTACCGATAGATTCGGAGCACTCAGCAATTTTTCAGGCTCTTGAATCAAAAAATATGGCCGAAGTTAAAAATCTCATCCTGACAGCTTCGGGGGGGCCTTTTAGAGATTTGCCAAAAGAAAAATTTGCCGAAATAACTCTCGAGCAGGCGCTAAATCACCCTACCTGGAAAATGGGACCAAAAATCACTATTGACTCGGCTACTCTGGCGAATAAGGGTCTGGAAGTTATCGAAGCTCTGAATCTCTTTAACATATCAGCGGACAAGATAAAGGTAGTAGTTCATCCTCAGTCGATTGTCCATTCTATGGTTGAGTTCGTGGATTCTTCAATACTGGCTCAGATGTCCCGTCCCGATATGAGGATGCCCATAACCTACGCTTTATTCTGGCCGGAGAGAGTAGAGTCAGAATTTGGTCAGCTCGATTTTAGCAGTGGTCTGGACTTGAGTTTTGAACCGCCGGATTTTGACAAATTCCCGGCCCTAAGACTGGCTTTTGAAGCCGCCAGAACAGGGGGGACGGCCCCGGCCATTTATAACGCCGCCAATGAAATCGCTGTTGATGCTTTTTTGAAAAAAACTATATCATTTGTTGATATTGCCCGTACAATTGATGAGACTCTCAGTCAAGTTGAAGTGGCCGGGAGGCCCTCGCTTGATGATATTTGGGAAGCCGATGCCAGAGCCAGAGAATATGCTAAAGAAATGACAGGACAACTAATATGCTGACAGCCGTTTCGTTTATTTTTGTTTTAGGAGTTTTAATATTTATTCATGAACTGGGCCATTTTGTGGTTGCCAAAAAAGTCGGTATTAAAGTTCATAAATTTTCGCTTGGTTTTCCTCCCAACATTTTTTCCAAAAAAGTAGGCGATACTACTTACTGCATAGGCCTTATCCCTCTGGGCGGCTATGTGAAGATGGCTGGTGAAGATCCCAGCGATGAGTCCTCGGGTGCAGATTTTGAATTTGCATCAAAGACGATCGGCCAGAGGACAGCCGTCATTTTTGCCGGCCCGTTTATGAATTACCTGCTGGCAATATTTCTGATGATTGGCGTGTTCTATTTCGGCGGCCGGCCGGTTTTTGATAATAACCGGATTATAGTCGGTACCGTTCAGAGCGATGCCCCGGCTGACAAAGCCGGACTTAAAGAAGGTGATATTATCATAGCCTTCAACGGCCAGGCTGTCTCAAATTTTGATTCGCTCAGAATAAGAATAAACAGCAAAGTTGAAGAAGAAATAGAAATCAGCTGGCTGTCCGCCGGCACAGACACAACCACGGCTTCCATTACGACCATGCAGCAGCTTCTGCCCCGCGCTGATGGAACTTTTGATACTGTCGGAATAATAGGCTTTACTCAAAAAGCAATAGGACGTGAACATCCGTCTTTAGTTAGTGCGACGGTCGAGGGATTTGTAGTTACTCATGTAATTGTCAGGGAAACGTTTAAGTTTATCAAGCAATTGGTGACCGGTCAGGCCTCGACCAAAATGATCGGCGGTCCGCTGTTTATTGCCCGGCAGTCAGGAAAAGAAGCTTCCAAAGGAGCCGCGAATCTTTTCTTTTTCATGGCTCTTCTTTCGGTCAACCTGGCTGTTTTGAATATTATGCCCATTCCTATTCTTGATGGCGGACATCTGGTGTTTCTGGCTATAGAAAAACTGAAGGGCTCGCCTCTGTCTATCAAAGTGCGTGGAATCGCTCAACAAGTCGGGATGGTACTTTTGTTCACCATGATCATATTTGTAACGTATAATGATATACTTAGAGCATTTAAGGGACAATAATAGTAAAGAGTGAGTAAATGAGTCATACCACACCATCAGATACAGTTTGGGACAACTTTAAGCAGATAGTATTTGCTATTGTGCTGGCCTTACTTATCAAAACTTCGATTGTTGAGGCTTACAAGATACCGTCGCAGTCAATGGAAGACACTCTCTTGGTCGGTGATTTCCTGCTGGCCAATAAATTTATTTATGGTGCCAGAGTCCCGCTTACAGACTGGAGATTGCCTGCTGTTCGTGACCCTGAACCAGGTGATGTAGTAATATTCATCTGGCCAACGGACGGAGTGACCAAGTATATCAAGCGCTGCGTGGCGGTTGAAGGAGACACAGTTGTGATTAAGAATAAACGAGTCTATGTAAACGGCAAGAGGTTCGAGGATGTCGATTTTACCAAGTTTATCGATACGATGGTGTCCGGGCAGCAAAAGATTCAGCCCCGCCGGGCAGGAGGGCAGGATAGTCGCGATAATTTCGGACCATACATAGTACCGCGGGATTGTTTTTTCATGATGGGTGACAGCCGGGATAATTCCTATGACTCCAGATATTGGGGAGCTGTCCACAGAGATTTGGTTCTGGGGGCTGCTATGGCCATACATTGGTCATGGAATGAAGATGAGTATCCCTCGCCTGAAGTATCGGCCAAAGACCCATTATCTGTGCCGAGATTATTTCTCTACAATTCCGTTCACTTTTTCCAAAAAGTTCGCTGGGACAGGCTTTTCGATACTATCGATTAGACCTGATTAATTTTTTGGGAACCAGACGCAGTTATCTTAGTATATTTGTAGTATCCACCATTTCGAGAGAGGACTCAGATTAATGATTCATAAGTTTAAGACGAATATCAGTTTTGTTTTAGCTGCGATGATTATGTTTTCAGCAGCTTCGAGCCTGGTGGCAGGTCCCAATCTGTATATTCCCGAGCCGACATTTAATTTCGGAAAAATCCCCCAACGAGCGACAGTCAGCCATACTTTCTGGCTGATATCAGACGGAGATGACACTTTGAGAATCACTAATGTCGTCCCCGGCTGCGGCTGCACCAGAGCTCCTCTAATGGATTCGGTCCTGGCACCCGGTGACAGTACTGCCATCAGTATATATTTTGACTCTAAATCTTACCGCGGATTTGTATCAAAGAAACCTTATCTTGAGACGAATATTGGCGACGAGAAACTCTATCTTCAGATTCACTCCGAGGTATTACCTGAACCCGAACAGATGAGGCCGATAAAACTGAGGCCGTATATTCTGGATGTTTCCCAGTTTTCCGTTAAACCAAGACGGCGGGCACGGGCCTGGATTATTAACCAGTCAGAAAATGATCTGACGCTCAATATGCTTGACGACAAAGAAAAAAGCTTTGCAGTCATTCTGCCCCAGTCGGTAAAAGCTAACGACTCAGCGGAAATTATTATAACTGTCAACGAAGATGCCATTGAAACTGAGTTTAGTGAATCGTTTACTTTTGAAATCAGCGATGAAGTTGGCTCCCGTTTCAGCCTGCCGGTAAGACGGATGTACCGCATTCCGCAAGAAAATAAGTCGGGCAAATAGCACTGACTGAAAATTTGAGGCTAAGGCGCCGACTTCAGAGTCCGGCGCCTTTTTCTTTAGCTTGATTGCCCGGCTGAGTTGGTGGTATCATTTCTATGTGCTTGCAATAAAAGTAGAGAGCCTCAAAAAAAACTTCGGTGAGCGGAAAGTGATATCTTCGCTTAACCTTGAACTCAGGCAGGGGGAATCTGTTGCCATAACCGGTCCCAACGGCTCTGGCAAAACCACTCTCTTAAAGCTGCTTTTGGCGCTATTGCGGCCAAGCTCCGGCAAAGTAACTTATTTCGACAATGACAGAGTTTTGTCGCGGGAAGAACTTCGTCAGCGGATTTCGTTTGTTGCTCCATATTTGAGTCTATATGACCAGCTCTCAGCCGAAGAGAATTTACAATTTTTCACAGCCGTTCGAGGCGGAAATATCACCGGCAAAGAGATAGACAGCCTGTTACTCAGGGTCGGTTTGGAAGGCAGAGGCATGGATTTAGTCTTAGAGTATTCAACCGGTATGAAACAGCGGCTAAAATATGCCGTAGCGCTAAGCAACAAACCGGATTTTCTGCTGATTGATGAACCATCCAGCGGGCTTGACGATTCAGGAAAAGCGATGATGACTGCTCTGATTGAAGAACAGCGCGATGGCAGCATAATCATAATTGCCACAAATGAGAAAGAAGAGTACAGCCTTGCCAGCCAGCAATGCCGGCTTGACCAATAAAGTACTGGCAGTTTATGTCAAGGACCTGCGACTGGAGCTGCGCTCCCGCTACGGCCTTAACGCTATTTTCATGTTCGGTATCTCGTCTCTGGCTGTTATCTCTTTTTCGGTAGGCCAGGCGGCCTTGTCTACCAAAGTTTTAAGCGCCCTGTACTGGATAGTGGTCTTCTTTTCAGCTATGTCGGCTATGGCTCAGGTATTTGTGCGCGAAGAAGAATCGGGCACGGCTATGGCTCTGCGTTTAACAACTGACCCAAACGCTGTCTATCTGGGTAAGCTATTCTTCAATCTGACGCTCTTAGTGGTCTTAGTCTCGGTGATAACGCCTCTTTTTTTCATATTTACCGACGCCCCGGCAGAGGGAATCGTGAATTTCCTGCTGGTCATGATATTGGGCGTATTGGATTTATGCGCCGCTACTACTCTAATAGCGGCCATTATTGCCAGGGCTTCGGTCAAAGGCGCCTTATTCGCGGTGCTTTCTTTTCCGATTTTACTGCCTGTTTTAATAGTTCTGGTGTCGGCGACTGACAAGGTCTGGGCAGGCAGCAGCCTGGCCGAAGTTTCGAAACTACTACAATTTTTGCTGGCTTATGTGGTAATAATGGTGACAGCGTCGCTAATGTTGTTTAAGTTTGTCTGGGAAGATTAAGAA
>JADFPZ010000173.1 GCA_022562075.1 Candidatus Zixiibacteriota bacterium
GACAAAATGCTGGAGATAAGCTAATCGCGCCATAGGAGGATAATAAATATGTCGACTTCATTTCAAATACACGCTCTGCCGCTTGAGCAAGTTAAATCACTTTTTACATTAACTGACCAAGAGCTCATTGCCAAAGATGCCCGAAGACTCACAGTTGACGCAAAACCCGGCAATCCCTGCCGTGTAAGTCTGTGTGATGCCGAGATAGGTGAAAAAGCGATTCTGTTTCCATACACTCATCACGATGTCGATTCGCCCTATCAGGCAGCCGGACCGATTATCGTCAGGGAAAATGCGACCACTGCCCAGCCGAAAGTTAATGAAATCCCTGAGATGCTGCTGATCAGGCTTCTATCCGTCAGGGCCTACGACGCTGATGGCATGCTCCTGGGAGCAGAAGTTGTTGATGGTAAAGTGCTCGAACAGCAAATCCATCAATATTTCTCAGAAGAAAACATAAAGTATATTCATGTTCACAACGCCAAACAGGGCTGCTTCAACTGCTGGGTAGAACGAGCCTGACTCCAATGCCCGCTTAGTTCTTGATAAGATGCTGGAGATAAGTTGCTTATGTTCACTTCGGCTTGACAAGCACTTGAAGTTTGATATCTTACCATAAGTCATTGGAACAAAAGAAAAATTTCACAAAGGAAATATATTGAAATGGCTTTATCTAGTAAATATTTAGTTGCTTCTGGTCGTGTTCCAGATTTTTTTAGTAAAATACGCGACGGTCAGGCCCCCGATCAGGTTACTCAACAGCTGCTTAAAGATTGGGGCTTTACATCTTCTAACGACCGTGGTTTTCTTGCCTTACTAAAATCTTTGGGATTTTTATCACCAGATGGAAAACCGACAAGCGTCTATCATGAATACCGTGACCATTCAAGATCAAAGGCAGTGATGGCGCAGGCTCTTCGTAGAGCTTATGGAGACATTTTTCTGATAAAAGAGCACCCTACTGATTCCGACAAGAACGCAATAAAAGGAAAATTCAAGAGTTACCACAATGTAGGAGCAAACCTTGCTGATTTCATGACAAGGACTTTTTATGCACTACTGAAATTATCAGATCTAAAGGCCGCTACTCCAAAGCAATCTTCAAAGGTAGATATAGAAGTTGACAAACCGGAGACAATGAAATCCGAGTCACATGAAATTGGTGGGCAATTATCTGGGTTTAACACTTCAGGGTTGCATTACAACATTCAGATTCACTTGCCAGCAACTAAGGATACTGAAGTATATAATGCCATATTCAAATCGATAAAGGAGCACCTATTTGGAGAATAAAGATTTGAGAGACTTTCTGTTTCGAGGCCTAATGTTTGAAGCTGAAGCATCAAACTTTCAGGCGGCAGGGATTCAAGTCGGCGCGGATGCTCAAGAAGCTGAAGAGCACCTCTTGGCTGAAGCGCTCTCTCCTTTTGGTGTGCACAGTAGGAATAACGCATTAGAAATGGCAAGACTATATGCCGTATTATATTGCTTCGAGAACGAGGTGCGAGATTTTATTCGTGAAACCCTGCACGAGAAAGATGGTGAAAATTGGCTGATACAAATTCCGTCAAAAATAAAGGAACATGCAGAGGGTCGTCAGGAAACAGCACTAAAGGACTCTTGGCTCGAAGGCGAAAAGACAGATTTGCTTGGGTTCATGGAATTTGGTCATTTGGCACAACTCATCATAAATAAGTGGGAACATTTTTCTGCAATTATTCCATCACAACATTGGTTGAAGCAGCGAATGGACGAGATGGAGAAAGTGAGGAATTTTATCGCACATAATCGAATGCTACTACCAAGTGAATTCCAGCGTTTGTATATGTATATTTCCGATTGGAACAGGGTGGTTGGTCTATGAATATGGCGATTTGTTGCCGTGGGCGGCAGATGTTCTCATCTGCCCCTTGAATCGCACTCAAACTGTGACTTCCTCCCAAAATCTCCCAACCATCACCGCAAAATGCCCAACCCCACCCCCTCATATAAAGCGACCACTATTATGCCGAAAAGCAAAAAACCTACAAGATCACTACAACGAGAAAGTAAAATATAACAAAACGAACCTTTTAATCCCGCGGGGCTTTAGCCCTAGCGGGACATTTAACCCCAGAATTACAAAAAAAAGATGTTAAAATATAACAAAACGAACCCATTTGACCCTTCGACAGGCTCAGGGTGACTCATGGGGTGCCCCACCATTTATGGTGGGTTCCCGCCTCAAGATAACTCATATTTAGCTTATTCCCCCTAAAATCCTCAAGCTTGACTCGATTATTCGATTTTCGTTTATTGTTCCGGCGTAGGGGCTGAATAAATTCAGCCCCTACAAATTGAGATTTGCGAATTGAAAGAGGTAAATATATGGCTGTTGAAGTAGTAGTGCCGCAAATGGGTGAATCTGTGCTCGAGGGCACGATTCTGGAATGGAAAGTCAAAATAGGCGATAAAATCGAGCTTAATCAGCCCTTAGTCGAGCTGATGACCGACAAGGTCAATATCGAAATCCCGTCCGAAGTGAACGGAATTTTAAAAGAGATTCTGGTCAAAGAGGGTGAGGTAGTGGCAGTAGGCGCCCGCATAGCGGTCATAGACGACGGCACCGGCGACGCGGTCAAAGGATCAAGCGGCGCAGCCGAGACCCCAGCCCAGCCGGCCGCAGGAGTTGCCTCAGCGGCTCCGGCAATTATCCAAGCAAGTTCAGGAGGAGGCGCCGTTGCGGCCACAATAGCTCCGCCTGTCACTGTCAATGCGACCGCCGCCATCGGCAAGGGCAAAATGTCCCCCAAAGTTCGCATGATGATTCGGGAGTATTCGCTCGACCCGCTGGTTATTACCCCGACCGGCAAAGAAGGTCTTATAACTGTCGACGATGTCATCCGGGCGGTGGAAGCCCGCTCTCAGGGAAAAGGCTTTACAGCCGGCCCGATAGCTGCTCCGGCACCTCCGACGCCTTTTGCTGCAGGGGCAGGCAGGATGGCCGCAGCAGCTCCGGCAGCTGAGCCGGCCAAGCCAAAAGTCGAAGTTCAGATTCCTGTTTTCCAGCCATTGCCTGCAGAGCTGAGAGAAACTCGCAGTCCGCTGCAGGGTGCACGCAAAATGATAGCCGACCATATGGTCATGTCCATGCGGACGTCCCCTCACGTGACTACATTTGAGGACATTGATTTCAGTGAACTTGTTGCATACCGCAACGACATCAAAGCTGATTTCAAAGCGACCTACGGCGCCAATATTACTTTTATGCCGTTTATCATTAAGGCTGCCACGACGGCGATGAAAGAGTTTCCGCTAATAAATGCTTCGCTGACTGACAAAGAAATAATAGTCAAAAATTATTACAATGTCGGCATCGCCGTAGCGCGTGAAGATGGTTTGATAGTGCCGGTAATCAAAGACGCCGACAAAAAGACGATCGTTGAACTGGCGGTTGAGATAAACCAACTGGGCAACAAGGCGCGCACTAATAGATTAATGCCCGATGATGTCAGCGGCGGCACATTTACCGTGACTAATGCCGGAATGTTCGGGGCCACCGCCTCGACTCCGATTATCAATCAGCCGCAGGTGGCGATTTTGGGTGTGCACGCTATTATGAAAAAGCCCTGGGTGCTTGATGGCGAAATCAAGATCAGAGATATCTGCACGTTTTGCTTATCGTTCGACCATCGCTTAATAGACGGCCACATTGCAGTTCAATTTTTGCACCGTGTACATGAATATATAGCAGACCCTAAAAAATTAGTGCTTCAGCTTCGTTAGGTCCTATGGTTGGTTTGCAGCACAGCCCTGTTGGTTGGGCTATGAATCTGGGGCGTATCGACTATGACCGTGCCCTTAGCTGGCAGCGGGGCTTAGTCAAAATGCGCCGCGAGGGACTCAGCCGCGACATAATAATGTTAGTGGAACATCCGCCGGTGGTGACAGTTGGTCGCAGTGGTCGCAAGGAAAACTTTGACGGCTTAACCGCGCAGCCGGTTTTTATCGAGCGCGGGGGGGATGTCACCTATCACGGACCTGGGCAGTTGGTAGCCTATTTTATTTTCAATCTGTCAAGACGCGGTAAGAACCTTCGCAAATTTATGACCAACATCCAGACCGGTGTTATTGACACTTTGAAAGAATACAAGATCAGCGCTAAGCGCGGTAATGAACATACCGGAATCTGGGTAGGTGAGCACAAAATTGCTTCGATTGGAATCGCAGTCAAAAACTGGATTACTTTTCACGGGGTGGCCATCAATCTGAATACTAATCTCGCAGAATTCGAGCAGATTAACCCCTGCGGTTTGAGTGCGACTATTATGACCTCTGTCTTAAAAGAGACCGGCAAAAAAGTGAGTCTTGATAAATTCGGTGAGAAACTGCTCAAAAATTATGACCGCTTATTTGACACGACTTTTGAAAGCATAAAACTTGATGAACTGGCCGAAGAGATTGAATCTCAAAGAGGCAGCGACGTAATCTAAAAAAATATTTGTTTTGAATATGATGGAAGGATATTAAATGGATTTTAAGGGCAAGACCGCTTTTGTAAGCGGCGGCACACGAGGTATCGGACTGGCAATAGCAGAAACGCTGGCCAAAGGAGGGGCTAACGTAGTCATAAATTTTTTCCGCAGCCGCAACTCTGCCGATGAGGCTATAGAAAAAATCAAAAGCAATGGCGTGGAATGCTATGCGCACCGGGCAAACATGGGCAAGGCTGAACAGTTGGCGCCAATTTTTGACAAAATAAAAAAGAAATTCGGTAAACTCGATATTCTTATTTCAAACGCCGCACTCGGTACTTATTCAAGTTTGCTGGAAGTCGATGACAAGGCCTGGCAAATAGCAATGGACACCAATGCTCGCGCTTTTTTGAGATGCATACAATTGGCGGTGCCGATAATGCCCGAGAATAGCCGCATAGTGGCGCTGACATCAATTGGTTCGTCATCTTACATTCCGGGCTATGCTTCTATAGGCATTTCCAAAGCGGCTATTGAAAATATTGTCAAGTATGCGGCGGTAGAACTGGCGCCGAAGAAGATAAACGTCAATTGTGTTTCGGGCGGGTTTATCGCTACCGATTCATTAAAAATATTCCCTAATTTTGAATATATGCTCAAAGAAGCCAGCGCGCGAACGCCGCATAAACGTGTCGGCACACCTCAGGAAATCGCCAATGTGGTGGCTTTTTTGGCCAGTCAGGAGTCTAGCTGGGTTACCGGCCAGACGATTCTCGCCGACGGCGGCTTCAGACTGACGTAGGTTTCATGAAAACGTAGGGCAGAACCCTTTAGTGGTTCTGCCATCTAAAAAAGACTGGGGGAATCAGATGATTACTAATGTAGGCGAATACATTGTAGGCTCATATCTAAAGACAATTCTCGAATGTGATTTTATTGACTACAATGTTCGCCCACCTGGAGGAGGATTGAAAGGTCTAAATGAACTTGATGTGATTGGTTTGCACTTCAAGAAAAAGACTGCGTACTTGTGTGAAGTGACGACCCATATTAGAGGATTACATTATGGCACTCCACGTGAGTCGATCGCACGAATAAAAAAGAAGTACCGAAACCAAAGGCAATATGCCCAGAAACATCTAAAAGCATTTTCAAACATACGCTTTATGTTCTGGTCACCTTATGTTCCTGTTGGTCTGTTAACAAAAGGACTTTGTATGCTAAAGGGATTAGAGCTCTATATCAATGGGAAGTACAAAGAGTGTATAACAGAGCTCATGTTTGAAGCTGCCGATACTACTCATGATACTAGAAATCCGTTTTTCTCTTTTTCTACAATATCTATAATTCCTCCAACGTGTGTTGCTACTATAGGGAGCCCTGTATGCAGAGCCTCTAGA
>JADFPZ010000174.1 GCA_022562075.1 Candidatus Zixiibacteriota bacterium
TTCTGCGGGATCTTGCCCCCCCGCTATAGCGGGAGATGTGACCCGGCAACCTTATATTTGTGCCCGGCAGATTCCTTCATCTGCCGTTTGACTCGAAGAGTCAAATTCTCTCGTTCCTCGGTCGGGATGTGACCCTAAGACCAGTTTTTCTGGTAACATTCTGTGTGAAAACCATGATACTGCACATTTGTGCAGGTGTCAAGCGAAAAGATGAAAAATATCAGATTTTTTTGAGTAGGTCGAAACCTCACGTACTCGGGATGGTTTCGACAGTCACTAAGGGACAGGCCATCCTGAGCGGACAAGGTCCCGAGGTAGTCTCAGAGGTTGAAAGGTGTCTTTCCAGCGCATGCTGGAATCCATCTTGCGTTTCTTGCTCGAAATTTAGTACCCGGCAGATTCCTTCACTTGTCCTGAGCAAAGTCGAAGGGTCTGCCGTTTGACTCAAAGAGTCAAATTACAGAACGAACCGGCTAAAATTCGCCATTGCACGCTTGCTGAAATCAGGCTGCGGCAATCTCGTCTTAAACTACTGAGATTGCCCCGTCACCCCCGCCAAGGCGGGGCGCTCCTCGCAATGACAAGCCTTCTAATGGCATTTGATTTCAATAAGACATTCCATCTTTGAAAAATCACAAATATGCAATCGGCTGCACCATTTTTTACTTTCGAGAATCATTAACTACTGGCCTAAAATCGACTGTTGCTAAATAATAAGCTTGACTATTAAGCCATTCTTTATTCTATTTAGCCCTAAGGGCTTATGAGGTTATCCCTTTAGAATCAAGTAAAATATAGCGCAAATAATTCGTGAATTGGTCGGGTTATTGCTGATATACGAATCGAGAGAATTAAATCTTATAAACATTGGGAAAATATTGTGATTAAGAAAGCTTTAGTACTAATAGGACTCATCGGATTGCTTTCGGTGCCGGTCAGCTCGCAGGAATTGACATTGCCCGGATTTCCGGTCGGGATTGGTCTTGCTGTCGACCAGAGTTTCTTTAGCCAGTATGATATACAGCTAAGAGCAGTGGCCGACTCACTCGGCAAATACCCCAAATCACTGGCGATTATCACCGGCGGTGCCGATGGCCACCGCTACCCCAGATACAACGACGCCTTGAATCCCTCTCTGGCTTTAGGCCGGGCACAGTCTTTGAGAAACATTTTAGTCGGCCAGTACAATGTTGATTCAACACAGATTCTGGTGCAGTCGGCTGACGCCAAAAATAAAGGTGAGCAGTATCGCTATGTCAGTATTCGTATCATTCATGGCACGGCCGAAATAGAAAGCAGGCTGCATCTCCTGGAGCAAAAAGAACCGCTGGACAGCAGATTTGCGGAGCTTAACGAAAAAATAACTGAACTTCAGCAGAAACCGGAGCCAAGATTACTCATCGATGATCTGACTTTGCACTTCAGCGGCGGACTCTCAACCTCTCCTTTCGGACCAATTCCAATTGTCGGCGCTGCCGTCTCCTGGAAAAAGTTTGCTTTTATTGAGGGTGTCCTTGGCCATACTTTCTGGAACAGCGATTTTGATTTCGCCGGAGTCAATCTTGATACCCGTAAGCGAATGGCTGGCGGTCAGGCTATTGTATATCCCTTTAAAAATAAACGAATCGGACTCTTAGGCGGCTGGTACCGGTTTGAAGAAATTTCTCAGACTTTTTATAAATATGTAAAGCTTTCCGAGGGGCCTGTCTTTGGTCTGCGCGGACTGGCTACTGAAAATATTTCAATAACAGCAGCCTATAATCCGTCTAAACAATTAGAAGCAGGTTTCCCATTATCTAATACAGACAATGACCTCTTTCTACTTTCACTAACTTACTTCCTGACTATTGGAGGGGGAAAATGAAAAGACTAATTTTTCTTACTGCCTGCGTAGCACTATTTGCATTTTTTCAAATCGTAATAAACTGCTCCAGCCCGCTGGACAGTTCTAAATTAACTCCGCCTAATCCCAATCCGGGCGTAGACACTGTCTATATCACTGACACGGTAATAACATTTGATACCATATATTTAGACGACTCGGTATTCGTCGTAGACACTATTACAATTGTGATTACCGACACCGTCTTTATTTCTGATACTGTAATTGTTTATGACACTATTACAGTAGGCTCAGCAGGTGTGGTTATATGTACCGAGATTAGTCCCAGCCAGAGGAAAATCGACTGGACTTTCTTGAGCGTTCCGGCAGAATACCACCTGGCTTTTGAAGCTACCACCGACAGGGATAAGCCGACCAAAGCCTTGACAATCGATGTCAATGGAGAAATGTTTTATTGGGACTTGACTCAAAGCGACAATTTCGATTTTGATTTTCAATTCACTCAATCGACTACTATAATAATTATGCCCGACCCGCCGAATGGCTTTGGCAATGGGGTAAGTCTGTGCCTGACCTTGCAGCCTAAGTAGCAGCAGAGACTTTGCTCAGCGAATCTTTGAGGTGTCACGCAAATTGCATGGCACCTTTTTTTATTCATGCGGTATTATTGATTTTTGAAATTCGGAAATCTAGGAAAGACTAATGAAGCTCAAGAGACTGCCGGCATCTTCGCTCCAAATGCCTTTGCCAAAACTCAAACCACTGGCAGTCCGTTTAATTATTGACAATCGACTGATTAAGTTTACATTGATAACAATTGTATGAATGAATTATCTCACTTGAATCGTTTACTCTCCCGCCGAAGTAAAGCGACACTCTCAAAAGAGGCTTAGTATGAAGACAATTTTAAAGCGCCATCTTGTGTTGGATATCTTGACGCTCTCTGCCCTTTTCTGCTTGGCAGCATCTGTATTGCAGGCTCAGGATACATCTTTTTATTCTCTCTGCCTTGAAGAGCAGCTAACACTGGATGCATCAGAAGGCTCTGACTGCTGGGGCTGGAGACACCCTTCAGGCACCGAGTACGCCATCATGGGTATCGGCAATGGTATATCGTTTGTAAACACAGACAATATGCTGACAGAAGGGTTTACCGAAGGTCCGACGGGCAGTCCCTGCGGTGGCGCTTACTGGCGGGATATGATGACCTGGGGGAATTACTGCTATGCCGTTTCCGAATGTTCCGGGACAAATGACGGTATCATCGTAATTGATATGTCATTTTTGCCTGACAGCGTTCATCTGGTGGGCACGTTTAGCGTAAATGGCGCCGGCGCCAGAACTTCACATAACCTCTGTGTCGATTCGTTAAAAGGTTATTTATATGTCGAGGGCAGCGGCTCCGCTAATAATACTGTATATATTCATGATTTATCAGACCCAGCCAGCCCTTCATATGTCACCAGCTTTGGCATTAGTGGCGGCATACATGATATTTATGCCATGAATGATACTGTTTATGTGGCTGAAGGCTGGAACGGCAGTTTTTCCATCTGGGATTTGACTAACAAGTCTGCCCCGGCAATGCTCGTCAGAGTTTCAATTCCCGGCTCCGGCTACGTGCACAATTGCTGGCCGACTGACAACCGGGAATATATTTTTACTACAGAAGAAACTACCGGCAAGACTGTAAAGTGCTGGGACATAAAAGATTTTAGTAATGTGACCCTGGTTTCAGAATATCTGGGACCAAACGGTATGGCACACAACGCCCAGGTCAAAGGTGACAGATTATATTTGTCGCACTATGAGTCCGGCGTGGCAGTGCTTGATATTTCTGACCCGACCAACCTGCTTGAAATAGGCAGATATGATTCTTATCCCGAAGGAGAAGGTCCGCCGGCCTTTCACGGCACCTGGGGATGTTACCCGTTTGCATCAAACGGTCTGATATATGGTTCCAACATAGACGGCCGATTATGGATACTTAGAGAAGAATCAGTATCGCTGGCCGATACCATCTACCCCGGACCACCGACATATTTCGGCAGCGGTTATGCAAAAATAGACATTTATGCTGTCAACACTCAGCCACTCAAAAAATTGGTGTTTCCTTTTAGTTATGCCGGCGAGGCTCCTATGACGTTTGTCGCCTGTTCGACCAATGGAACCCGCACCAGCGATTTCTCGCTTTCTCAGGCTGTAGATGTCGACATCGACAATAGCCGGGTAGTCTGGGAGATTGCAGGCACAGAACTTTCACCCGGCTCCGGAAAAGTTTTGACGGCTTGGTTTCGAATTAATTTTGGCTATTATCCCGCAACTCTTGACCATCTAGTTTTTATCGATGACTGGGGTAGTCATGAGCCGACTTTTTATACTGACTGTTTTCAGTACCGGCCGTTTGACCTGGCCTACGTTGACTACTGTTGTGAAGGGCTGCGGGGAAATATCAACAACGACCCCGAAGGCACCAATGCCAACATAATTGACCTGGTCTACTTAGTCGATTTCATATTCCGGGATGGTCCGACGCCTTTGTGTCCGGCAGAAGCTGACATAGACGGCATCGGTGGCAACGGCGACATACTTGATTTAACCTATCTGGTTGATTTTATCTTCAGAGGCGGCCCCGGACCTGTCAGCTGCGACTAATCTGTCCGTACTTATTATCAAATAAAGTAGTCCGAGGAATTCGGACTATTGATTATCCTTGAATCTCTACTAAAAATTTATTTCCGCTTATCGTACAGAATAAATTCGTAAGGGAAACTAACCCAGACTTTGACCGGCCGGCCATTTTGAATAGCCGGTTTGAATTTGCAGCCATATACGGCTCTTAAGGCCGCATCGTCGAGCGAAGTAATCCCTGATGTTTTCTGAATAATTGCATCTCCTACAGATCCGTCTTTCTTTACCAGAACGCGTAAGTGTACTGTTCCTTCTAACTGCGCCTGACGAGCCAGTCGCGGGTAGGCAGGTTTTTCCTTGTGAATTAGCTCAGGTTGTATTTCTACCGGAATGAAATCACCGGGAAGCGGATCATCATCAATGTCTATGACTATGCCTTCCCCCTCAGCAGTAATATCGGGGGCTACAATTTCGGCCAGTTCATCTTTGGTGGCCAGCACAACGTCTTCATCAAGCAACTCTTCGTCGGCAACCGGTTTGGGAATACCGATTTTGGGCAGCGCGATATCCGGCTTCTGAATCTGTACCTGCGGTGGTGTATGAGCCACGCTTGGCGGAGGTCCGAGGTCTGCAACCGTTTTAATAACTCTGCCGGTTAAGTCAATGGCGCCATCATCGAGATTGGCTATAATCAAGTAAACGCCCGTTATGAGAAGAAAGAAGCCGGTTACTATACCGGTACTCATCATAAAATATTTTTGATATTTCGATTTTAACTCATAGGCTCCGTAGGGAGAATAGATGACGCTGTCAAATCTGTTAGCCATTAGAGTTCACCCCTTTCCACAGCCTGTTCTGCGGCGCTTTTTATAATTTTGTCATCGCGCGATTCCCATTCACCAATGGCAAAGCGGTAAGAGAATTTTTTGTCCTTAGGGATATCCTCAACTTCTATATCTAATTGATTGGCCGTAAAAGCGTTCCAGGAGCGCTCCAGCAGGTCTATGTCATCAAGAATATTCACCAGATCTTTATAAGTAGCATCTCTGTGGATCAAAACCAAGGTGCTAAGTTTTGAATTTTTAGTGTTCTGCTCACGCAAAAGTCCTATCAAAGTATCAGAATCAAGTTCGTATACTACAGTATCCGGCCTGGGGGCGGACGGCAGATAAATCGGCAGATTATCAGGGGTCGGGATTTTAAGGTTCCACCAGAAGCGGCCAAGCTCATCAACTCTGATTGTCAGCAAGTTGGATTCCTTGATATCGATATCTTCGGTCTGCTCTTTGGGCGGCAGGTTAATTTCCATCGCCTGAGGCATGGAAAATACAGTAGTGACCATG
>JADFPZ010000175.1 GCA_022562075.1 Candidatus Zixiibacteriota bacterium
TACAGATAACTCAATGTCGGGAGATCGTAGATGAAGTTATCTAAAACTGTTGTCCTTTTCTGTGCAGTATTGTTGCTGTCACCAGCATCGGCTTTTGCTCAAGCAGAATTTTTTCAAAAGGGGGAAAGCGGAATAAGCATGAAAGCAGGCTACGCAGGGGGAAACAATACGACCGAATTTCAAGCTGCTGCTCTAGGAATTTTGGGAGGAATATTTGATATTGGTGTAGCAAAAAGCTCTATAAGTTCAAAGAATAGTTACTTCAGTATCAATTCGACAATCTATCATGTCGGAATATATCCGCTTCGAGAAGATGAATCCAAAAATATCAAAATAAATTTGGGGATGTTTGCTGAGTTCAGTAGCGTCCGAAGCCAAGATGTTGGAATTGTCGGAATATCTATATTTAAGAGATCGAGTAGCGTTAATTCCTTTTTTTCTCAGTCAAAGTTTTCAATAATAAAGGTGTTGTATCTAAGTTCTTCTGGTAAGCCAAGTACAATGGCCTATCAAATTGATTTTACACTAGGCTGGTTGCAAAAGTTCTCGATAATTACCGTTACTCCTTCAATCCTCAAGGGTGAAAACGCAACGATAATAGGTTTTACAGCCGGGCTCGCTATTCGTTTCGATTCGAGTAATTGAAAAACTGTCACTCCAGCGCCTCAAACGCCTCCGGCAAAGAGTCAATCATATCGCTGGCTATCATAGCGCGGGGAGTTAAGGCATCGGCGGCCATATCTCCGGCTGTGCCGTGAATAAAGGCACCGCATACCGCAGCGTCTTCGGCTGTCATCCCCTGTGCTAATAGTGAGCCTATTATGCCGGTTAATACGTCACCTGCACCGGCCGTAGCCATGCCGTGATTACCGGTCGGGTTCAAATAGCAATTGCCGTTTGGACAGGCGATTATAGTCGGGCTGCCTTTGAGCAGCAAAGTGACATTGTAGTTTTTCGCAAAATCCAGCACAGAGTCAAACCGCTCTTGAATTTCATCCGGGACTTTCTCCCCTGTTAGTCTCTCGAATTCTCCCGCATGTGGTGTCAGCACCATAGCTGCCTTAGATTCTTTTAGAGTATTCATATCACCAGACAGCGCTGTCAAAGCATCGGCATCTACGACAATCGGCTTTTCATTATTTGCAACAAAGCGCCGGACTAACTCTTGAGTTTCATGATGCAAGCCCAGGCCGGGACCTATCGCCAGCGCGTCATGCTCTCTTGAAAGTTTGCGAATCTCCCCTAACGAACGCAATGCCAACACGCCTTTTTTTGAAATATCCGGCAGCGGCTGGGTCATGGCTTCAGTTAATTTAACAGCTAATACAGGCTGTACTGCCTGCGGACAGCCCACCCGAACGATACCGCAGCCTGTACGCAAAGCGCTGTTGGCAGAGAGACAAGCAGCGCCAGTCATACCTGTAGAGCCTGAGATTACCAGAAGCTTGCCGAAATCTCCCTTGTGTCCTTGGGGGTCTCTTTCGGGCAGCTTACTCGAAACCAGTTCGGCTGAAATCAGTTGATGTGACAACTTTTTCTTTTTCACAATTTCGTCCGGTATCCCTATTGGTACGATATCCACAACTCCGGCCAACTCAGAACCAGGAGATAAAAATAAGCCATATTTGGGCAAAGCCAAAGCAAAAGTATAGTCAGCCCGGATAACCGCTCCCTGGTGAGTTCCGTTATCGGCGTTGAGCCCCGAAGGCAAATCTATGGATATAACAGCTGCATCCTGCTCATTGATGAATTCTATGACTTCTGCCGACAGTTCGCGAGGGCTGCCGTTGAAACCTGTTCCAAAAACCGCATCTATAATGTGCGTGCATTTCTTTATATCTTCTAAGTCGGTGATCTTTTTGATTTCTTTCAGCGGCACTCCGTTTTTGACAGCGCGGTTATGATTTACACTGGCGTCTTTTGACAAGGCTTTGACCGGACCGATAAAAAACAGACGGACATTAACTCCTGCCTCATGCAGATACCTGGCCACCACCAGACCATCGCCGCCGTTGTTACCTTTGCCGCAAATAACAGCAACTTTGTTATCAGTCGAAGGATCAATAATATTGTGGATAAGTAAACGCTCGGCTATCCCCTGCCCGGCCTTTTCCATTAAATCTAATGACGGGATTTTGTGCTTGTCGATGGCCTCGCGGTCAATAGCACGCATCGACTCGGAGGTGACCAGATACATAACAAGTTCCTTTGTTATTTCTTTTTGGATTTCTTTCTGGTCGCTGTCGATTTTTTGCCCTGCTTTTTGTCTGTCTCTTTGTCCAGCGCATATTTGATAACCGGCAGGACCTCATCGAAAAACTTGAAAGTTATATTGTTTTTTATCTCTGCCGGCAGATCGATAGTATCTTTACGGTTATCCTCAGGCAACACCACCGTGGTTACGCCCGCACGGTAGCACGCCAGAAGTTTTTCTTTTAAGCCGCCGATGGCCAGAAGCTGGCCGCGGAGAGTTATCTCGCCGGTCATAGCCATCATTGGTTTGATTGGGCGATTCATTAGCAGAGAGGCCAACGATACGGCCATCGTAATACCTGCCGAGGGGCCGTCCTTTGGGGTAGCTCCGGCCGGCACGTGAATATGAAAAATGCGCTTTACAAACGCTGCTTCACTTATGCCCAGTTCCTCTTTGGTCGAGCGGAGAAATGACAGCGCCGCCATAGCCGATTCTTTCATAACCGAACCAAGCTGTCCGGTCAGAATAAGTTTTTCTTCACCGGACATTGAAGTTGCCTCGACAAATAGAATTTCGCCGCCTGCTGAAGTATAGGCTAAACCCGGTACCACCCCGACTTTGTTCTTGCGGGAAAGAACCTCGCGGGTGAACCTACGCGGCCCCAAAAGTTTACGGATAGATTTTTCGTTTAAGCTGCTCCTGCCCTTAAATCCGGTTGCGATACGTCGGGCGATTTTGCGAATAACCGAAGCAATTTCTCTTTCAAGATTACGAAGCCCCGCCTCGCGGGTGTAGCCATCGATAATCTCTTTGATGGACGAATCCTTAAACTCAATTTTATCTCTGGGGATACCGTGATTCTCAAGTTGTTTGGGAATCAAATGCCGCTTTGCGATTTGCATCTTTTCAAGATCGGTATAGCCCGGAATATTTATTAGTTCCATACGGTCACGAAGTACCGCCGGAATAGGCTCAGACCAGTTGGCGGTAGTGATAAACATCACTTTGGACAGATCATAATCAATTTCCAGATAATGGTCGGAGAATGAATCATTCTGCTCCGGGTCTAATACTTCCAGGAGCGACGAGGCCGGGTCGCCTCTGAAATCTGTGCCGAGTTTGTCTATTTCATCAAGCATAATAATCGGATTATTTGAGCCGCAACGTTTCATGCTCTGAATAACGCGCCCCGGCATGGCGCCGATATAGGTCCGCCGGTGTCCGCGGATTTCAGCCTCATCACGCATGCCACCCAGAGAAACACGGGCAAATTTGCGCCCCATGGCACGGGCTATTGATTTGCCCAGCGAAGTTTTACCGACCCCGGGAGGACCGACAAAACAGAGAATAGGTCCTTTGACATCTGATTTTAGTTTTCTGACCGCCAGATATTCCAGAATGCGGTCTTTGACTTTTTCCAGATTGAAATGATCTTCATCGAGAATCTTTTTGGCTTTTTTCAAATCAAGCTTGTCTTTGGTAGAGACCGACCAGGGCAGTGTCACCAGCCAGTCGAGATAGGTGCGGGTTACTGTGTACTCGGCCGATGACTGCGCCATGTGTGAAAGCCGGTCGAGCTCTTTTCGGGCGGTCTGCTGGGCATGCTTCGGCATATTGGCCGCTTTGATTTTTTCTTCAAATTCTTCAACCTCGCTTGAATCATCCGGGGAACCAAGTTCCTTTTTGATTGCTTTCATCTGCTCACGCAGGATATAATCACGTTGGGATTTGCCCAGCTCGCTGGCGGCTCTGGCCTGAATCTTCTGCGACAGCTCCAGAACTTCAGTCTCTTTGTTGACCGCATTGTAGAGCCGGTTCATTCTCTTGAAGACATCTGTCTCTGAAAGCAATTGTTGTTTCTGTTCATTGGAGAGATTAAGATTTGAGGCGATAAAATCTGTCAGCTTTGAGGGTGTGTCCTGATTGGTAGCGGTAACATAAAACTCTTCGGACAAATATGGAGCCAAATCTACCAGTTTGCGAATGCGCTCGGACAAGTTCCGTGATAGAGCTTCGAGTTTAACTTCCGATGATAATGTCTCTTCCATCTCGATCACTTCGGCTGTTAAATAGGGAGATTCCGACGTAAACTTTTTTATTTTAATGCGAGAGAGCCCCTGAACCAGAAAACGTACTGTACTGTCGGGGAAGCGGAGCATTTTGAGGATAGTCGCTGAGGTGCCTGCATGATAAAGATCATCCGGTCCCGGGTTTGATTGCTTGGCATCTTTCTGCAGGAAAAGACCGATTTTGGAACCTCGCATCAGCGCTTCATCGACCATCTTAGCATGCTGCGGCTCCTGAATCATCAGCGGCACCACTATGTATGGAAAAACGACCGTCCCTTTTAGTGGCAGAATCGGAATCGACTGGATATCTATGCTTTGTTCGGGCTTAATTTTGTCGGCAATATCGCTCACATTCTCTCCTTATTCCCATTTATAATAGTCATCCTGAGCGGAGTCGAAGGATGTTCCATTCTCTTGTTATCGGCAGAGATGTTCATTTTTTGAACAGGTCCGCACTATAAAGGTTGCACAAGGACAAAAATCTACGAAAACCGATTTCAAAATTAAACATTAAAACGAAACAAAATTACATCGCCATCTTTGACCCGGTATTCTTTGCCCTCTAAGCGCTGTTTACCGGCAGCTTTGAGTGCGGCCGGGGTTTTGTGCTCAATGTAATCATCGTATGAAGTAACTTCGGCCCGGATAAAACCCCGCTCAATATCGGAGTGAATCACACCGGCCGCTTTTTGGGCGTTTGTGCCTCTCTTGATTGTCCAGGCGCGGACCTCCGGCTCTGCGGCGGTCAAAAACGACATCAGCCCCAGAAGTTTATATGCTTTTTGAATGACTATTTCAACTGCCGGAGTGCTGATACCCAGGTCCTCCAAAAACTCCAGATGTTCATCTTCGTCAAGCCCGACCAGTTCCATTTCGATTTTGCCGCACATCACAGCCAGCTCACGTTTTGAATCGGACACGAATTTTCCTAAACTTGCAAAAATTTCATCACTTTTGGAGATATCATCCTCTGCGATGTTTAGCACAATCAGCATCGGCTTAAGCGACATAAACAGATAACCGCGAATAAGTTTCAATTCGTCATCATTCAAATCCATTTCAACCAGCGGTTTCTCGGCTTCAAGCTGTGCCAGGCATCGCTTTAGCAAGTTGATTTCTGTCATCACAGTCTTGTCACCAGCCTGCTTCATCTTCTTTTCTTTTTTACTGATATTGGACTCTACCACCGTCTGGTCGTGGATTATCATTTCATCTATTAAATCCTGAATATCTTTTTCAGGATTACAATCCGGCGAGAAAGAGTCAACGACCGCTATCAGCGCTTCCATCTTTTTTAAATCTTCAGATATTTCAATCCCGGCGCCTTCTTTGCCTTTACCGGAAAAACCGGGCGCATCGAGAATTTCTATTTCGGCATAGGTCAGTTTCTTGGGGTTAACTAACTCAGCCAGTGCGATTACACGCTTA
>JADFPZ010000176.1 GCA_022562075.1 Candidatus Zixiibacteriota bacterium
ATCTTGAGCAGGTCGAAACCTCGCGTGATATGTGGGCGGCAGACGTCCCCGCCTGTCTTGAGCTTGTCGAAAGGTCTGCCCCTTTGGCAGTACAATCAGAGTTTGTGGGCGGCAGACGCCCTCGTCTGCCCCTTTCAGCATTCCAGTCATTGCGAGGACTCCCGACTTTAGTCGGGACGACGAAGCAATCTCACACAGGAATCCATCCTTCGACTCCCTCGGCTACTCGGGACTTTGTCCGCTCAGTATGACGGTCATGGAAAACCTTGAATAAGTCCGAGTAGGTCGAAACCTCGCGTACTCGGGATGGTTTCGACAATCCAGTCATTGCGAGGACTCCCGACTTTAGTCGGGACGACGAAGCAATCTTACACAGGAACCCACCTGAAAGGCGAAGTCCCGAGCATAGCCGAGGGGTGGGCCACCCGGCCTTTAAGTAATGTTCCTTGAATGTCTTTCCAGCGCAGGCTGGAATCCATCTCTCTCTTTAGAGTGCAGCAGATATCCCCACCCGTCGCTTTCGTCATTCCAAACTTGATTTGGAATCCAACCGGTAATACGATTGCAGAATCTTCGGATTTATCTCTTGGATGTTGAGATCCCACCGCAAGCGGTGGGCGACCCGGCTATCATAATCATTAGTTCATCTAATTAAATCCTACCGCACTGGCTGCAGCGATTCGCTCAACTCATGCGCACCCGGCGAAAAAGCGAAAGTTCTGTCAACTTCGGGTCCGGTGACAGAAACTGTCACCATCTCATCGTCGCGCGCGGAGCTGTAGCGGACTGTCAGCGAAGTGGCTTTGTTCAGATTTTCTTCGCTGGCGTTGCCTATCAAAAGAGTTACCGGTGAGCCGCAGTCTAAGGCTTCAATACGGTAGTGATGCTCGCGCCTGTGAAAATCGAGAAGTTTGTTCTCGTTTTCATTGCGCCCGATAATCAGTTTGGTCTGGTCATCGATTCTAAAATGCCGCCCCAGTCTGAGCAGATTCAAATCATCAAAAGTCAGCTTGCCGGTATGCTCCAGTAAATCGCGCAGGCGGTTGGAATAGCCGCGGTCGGTTAGTAAGCAGCCCGATGCCGGCGAGGGGTAGTTATCCAGCCCAAACTCTTTAGCCATTTCCAGCTGGCGGTGCCGCCCGCGGCCGGAAATTCCTTCGAGCTGCTGGCGGTCAACCAGGCCGCTAAGTTCGGCTTCGGTAGGCGGCAGAAGTTTTGCCGAAAGGGGCCTGAGCAGTTTTCCTTTGAGGCCGGCTTTTTTGATAGTCAGGTTAAGTTTGTTTTTGACCTGCGACATCGGCCGCTGTCCCATAACTTCGCCGGTAATGATAAAATCAGCGTTGCTCAATTCCAAAAACTCTTTGGCCTCAGTCAGCATAAGAATACGGCAATCGACACAGACATTCATATTTTTGCCGCGGCCGTACTGGGGATTTTCAACGATATCGACAAACTTTTGTCCCAAATGCATCAGCTTGACATTAAAGCCAAACTTCTCAGCCGCCGGATAGGGATTGCCGCCGCAAGAAGACCTGTCGCCCAGATCACATCCAAAATGGGTCATAAAAGTCAGAGCGGTGACCTCGATATCCTGTTTGAGCATCAGCAGGATTGCCAGGGCAGAGTCCAGCCCGCCCGAAAAGAGCGCGATACAATGAGGTTTCTTTTGTTTGCTTCCGTTTTTCATCACAAGTTTTGATTATATTAGCTGATTAAGTATAAGGAATTTGGCTTATTAATCAAAATTTCAAATTGGCGCCATATGAATCAATTGAGACCTTGACCGAAATGTATAATAGGCCTAAAATTGAGGCAATTTGATATATTGTACTTAGCCCAGAATAGAAAGGATAGAGCGATTCCAGGCATAGCAACCTTGTGGTTGAAGCATCTGGCTTACCACAGTCAAAATCAATTTTTCTTCTTTTTCAGAATGATCAGGGCACTTTTTAGCCTGCCATTTTATGCGACGGAAACCAAAGAACAATTGTATTTGATAGGGTTCAAGTCACTATTTTTAGTCATTTTGACCGGAATCTTTGCCGGAATGGGGTTCTCTCTGGCCTTTGCTCAGGAACTCTCGGAGTTTGGCGCCAAAAATTATCTCGGGCGAATTATGTCAGTTTCGATAGTCCGTGAACTTGGTCCTGTTTTGACCGGTCTGATGGTGGCGGCCCGGGTATCGGCCGGAATAACTGCCGAGATTGGCTCGATGAAAGCCTCGGATCAGCTCGATGCCATGGTTGCTTTCGGCATTGACCCGATGCAAAAAGTAGTGGTGCCGAGGTTAATAGCCCTGGTAATAATGCTGCCGGCATTGACAGTTGTAATGGATGTCATAGCCATTATCGGAGGCTGGGCAGTAGCCTCGCTGGCCGAACATGTATCTTCGAATCTCTACTGGGCCTCAGTTCGTGAGCGTCTGACTTTCGGAAATATGTTTATTGGTCTTTTAAAACCGATGACGTTTTCGTTGATTATAGCAACTGTTTCCTGTTATAAAGGTTTTACCAGCGAGGGCGGTACCAAAGGTGTCGGCCGGGCGACTACCGAGTCGGTGGTGCTTTCATCAATTATGATACTGGTTGTAAACTTCTTTTTGGCTAAAGTAGTCTTTCAAATGCTCAAGGGTTATCTATGATCGAACTTCGCAATGTCAATTTCGCATACGATGAGAAACTAGTGCTCATCAATGTTGATCTGCAAGTTGAAGACGGCGAGGCCCTGGTAATTATGGGGCCGTCCGGTTCGGGCAAATCTACTATACTACGACTGTTGCTTGGTTTGGAGTGTCCTCAACAGGGGGAAGTAATGATTGATGGGCAGAACATTTGCACGCTTCGTGAAAAGGACAAGAGAAAAATTCGTAAGAATATTGGTATGGTATTTCAGAACGGAGCATTATTTGATTCTCTTTCGGTAGGTGAAAATGTTGGATATTATCTCTTTGAACATACCAGGATGTCTCTCGATGAAATATCCGAAAGAGTGGAGAAGATGCTTGGGTTTGTCGGATTGGATTCTGAAGAAATAATTGACAGACTGCCAGAGCAGCTCTCAGGAGGAATGCAGAGGCGAGTTGCCATAGGACGGGCACTGCTTTCGACCGACCCGAAAATAATGCTTTACGATGAACCGACCACCGGGCTTGACCCCCAGTCTGCGGCCACCGTGTTGAGTTTGATGCAAAAACTTCATGACGAAAAAGATATTTGCTCTGTTATGGTTACTCATCAGATTGCCGATGCCCTGCAGTTCGGAAACAGATTTGTGGTTGTAATTGAAGGCCGGGTAGCGTTCGACGGTTCATTGGAGGAGTTAAGAGAAAGCAAAGCGATAGACGTGTTAGCATTTCTGGCTCCCTTTAGAGAGTCCTTTTACGGAGTAACCAAAAAGAAATTTGTTTGATTAGGATTTGAATTCTGTTTATTAGGATCTCACAGGAGAAAAAAGGTTAGTTTATGAATCGTTCAATCAGAGTGCGTTGGGGATCATTAAAAGTAGGTATCCTCCTAATATCTGCTGCGGCAGTGCTGATGTGGGCCTCGCTTAGCGGCACCGGTACCTCTATTTTTGATTCAAAGGATTTGTTCGTCTGCTACTTTAATAATGTAGGCGGACTTTTGCCCGGCTCGCCGGTCTGGATGTCCGGTGTCGAAGTAGGCAATGTCAAATCAATTGAATTTGCGAATTTGGATTCGCTGCGTCAGGTCAAAGTTGTCTGTCGCACCAAGACATCAGTCTGGGCTCATTTAAACAAGGACGCCAGAGTACAACTGGGCACCATAGGCTTTTTGGGTGACAAGTATGTTGAAATTATACCGGGCTTAAAAGGCGCCCCACCCATTAAATCCGGGGGAGAACTGATTACTATCGAAAGCAGCGGTATGGCCGCAATGTTTGAAGAAGGCGGCGATGCTCTGAGCGAAGCCAGCGCTACCATGTCAAACCTCAACGAATTTCTTGAACGAATCAACAAGGGCGAAGGTACTATCGGAAAGATGGCCAGCGACGATGAGCTTTATCGTCAAATGACACTGCTCTTAACAAACCTGACCGCGCTGACAGCGGATCTTCAGAAAAATCAGGAACGAATTATTTCTTCGATAGAAACTACAGCCAAATCGCTTAGCTCTTTAAGTGAAAAGGTAGACAAAAGCGAGGGCACTCTGGGGAAAATCATCAGCGACCCGCAATTGTACGACAACTTAAGCGCCACCACCGCCCGCCTCGATACTATCATGAACAAGATTAATGCTGCCGAAGGCAGTATGGGCATGCTGGTCAATGACACCGCGCTTTATGTAGAAATAACGAATCTTATTACTCGCATGAGCAACTTAGTGGCCGACATCGAAAAAAACCCACGGAAATATTTTAAGTTTAGCGTGTTTTAGGGAGGGAAGTCATACTGAGCCTGCACAGTCCTGAGCAGGGCCGAAAGGTCGAAGTGCGGATTCACTTTAGTTTAGCAAAGTCTCCTTCGACAAGCTCAGGATGACTTTGCTATGGGAAGCGTTCGCTCAAAGTGATGTGCAGGGCTGCTCTAACTATCTTTAAATATATGAGAAGTTTGGTTCTTGCACTCAGCTAAATCATGCAGCAACTCAAAATCAGAATTAATTAGAGCTTCTTTTTTCTTTCTAGTCCAGCCCTTAATCATTCTTTCGGCAAAGATCGCTTCTTCAATAGTTAAAAACTCTTGAGAAAAGACTAAAACAACAGGCAATCTCGAACTAGTAAAACTCGAAAATACGCCTTCTGAATGTTCAACCATACGTTTTTCTATATCAGAAGTACAACCGGTATAGTACTTTTCATCTACACATTTTAAAATGTAAACCCAAGCCATAGTCATAAAACTTATAAATTATTTACACATAGTTATTAAATGTTCTTACAAAGTAATCCTGAGCGAATAAGCAAAGTCATCCTGAGCGGAGTCGAAGGAGACTTTGCTATATTCAAGTGAGCCCGTACTTCGACAAGCTCAGTGTGACCTCACTTAGTAAAGAACATAACAAATTATAATTCATCATTTTAATTCCAAGCATAGTCATCCTGAGCGGACAAAGTCCCGAAGCGCACTCACGGGAGTCGAAGGAAACTTTGCTATAGTTTAAGCGAAGGACAACACCCCCCTACACCAACTCCACTTCCAGCATAAACTCAAGCAGTAAAATCGCGCCCTCTTTGCCGCCTGTGCCAACTTCCATCGGCGGACCAACACAGACCGGACAGCCCGCTTTGCAGGGGCATTTTTTGACATGCTCAAAGGCAGCTTCAAAAAGATGCTCAGCTTCGCTGTAAAGTTTTTCCGAAAGCCCCACTCCGCCTGGTATATTTTCATAAATGTAAATAGTAGGTCTCTCTGTAAATGGCGCCCTGACCTGCGAAATAGAGCGCAAATCACGGGTGTCACACATTACCCACAACGGTGCTATTTTGCCCAGCACGTTGGCCAGTCCCCTGAGTGCGCCGCCAAACTGCGCACCGCTGATTTCAAGCTGTCTGGCAATACCGGCCGGGAAGGCATTCCAAAAAGCGGTACTGTGCATTTCCATCTCAGGCATTTTCAGTTCACCGGAACCGACGTTTTCGTGAGTCTGGAATTTTATTTTCTTAAAGAGAACTACCACACTTGTGACAGAGACATCGCCGCAGCAGATTTCAATCTCTCCCAGCTG
>JADFPZ010000177.1 GCA_022562075.1 Candidatus Zixiibacteriota bacterium
CTGACAGCCAGAAATTTCAATTCTCCTGAAAATCTGATAGCTCCATTGGTCAGTCCCGCAAAAGTAGAACGTAGCCAGTTGCCTTTTAGTTGAGAGACTTCGAGCTCCCTAATCTTTAGCCCCGCTCTTTCAGAGCAGTTTGCCAGGTGCCTGATATCGCAGCGGCCCGCGCCTGCCAGTCGGTAGGGCAGCTCCAGGAGTGTTTCGATACCCAGCGGAGTCAGATAATAACCAAGTGATTTTAAAATCAAGGCAGTCTTCTTTGAACATTGCACAAAACTGCTGAGCGGATATTTGGACAGAAACGTTTTTAAGATTTCCTCAAACCTGCCTATGGCAATAACAGGATCACCAATGACAAATCTGTCTTTTCCAAGTTTTTGATAAGCAATATAACCAGATTCATCTAACCGGAAATGGGTCATATCATTTTGCAGGGTTTGTCCGGCACAGGGGAAATTGCCAAAGTTCATAAAATTGACCACAGCCGATTCCGGATTCTCAAACAGAATATTCTTAAAAACAATATTTGCAAGTTCAGTAGGCATGCCTCAATTAAGCATCGCTGCGGAGAATGTCCAGTTAGATATCGTGAATTCAGCTACCAGAGAAGCAGCCGCAAATATGCAGCTATATCGCAAGAAAATGGTCATTTTATTGACAAATCTTTGCAGAATGCTTTTGGCACTAAACTTGCCGTTGTCGCACATAGAGTTACGGGAGCAAAATAGCCGAAATCCGGGCAGTTTTCTTGCTCGATATGATTAAGTATAAATACTGTGGGTATACTTATGAAGTTAGTTAGAGAAGACAGCACCTTACTTGATGAACTGGAAAGAATCAGTTCAAGACAGGCTATCCCTGCCTGCAGGGCATCTGTTACCTTGACATTGAAAAACAGAAAAGATTACATTGGTCATGGGAATTCTTTTAATATGGTAACAGGTGAAGAGATAACTGATTCAGCTAATACAGCTGCTTCAGCGGACAGTATTACTACACCTTTGGATAGAGCGGGTTTGAGAATAATAAAAAGATTGTTCGATGTTGTTGGCGCAATATCAGGCATCATATTAACTCTGCCCCTGTGGTTGATTATCACAGTCTTAATAAAGATAGATTCTCAGGGTCCGGTCTTTTACTGTCAGACCAGAGTCGGCAAGAACTACAGAAGAGACAGAAGACGGACAAGCTCCGAAGACAGCGTCGGTAACAGCCGCAGCAGAGAGCGTCGCCGTGATAATTGTTTTGGCCGGACATTCACTTTATTCAAGTTCCGGACTATGATCCATGATGCCGAAAGAGAGTCAGGTCCGGTCTGGGCAAAACCGAATGACAAAAGAGTCACCAGGTTCGGAGCTGTTTTAAGAAAGATGCGTCTCGATGAACTTCCACAATTACTAAACGTTTTGTCAGGCGAAATGTCTTTGGTCGGTCCGAGACCTGAACGGCCTAAATTTGTAGCTGACCTGACTGACAGAATCGATGGCTACTCTCTGAGGCTGATAGTCAAGCCGGGAATTACGGGACTGGCTCAGGTAAAAGGCGGCTACGATTCATCTGAAGCAACAGTTACCGGGAAACTGGGCTATGATCTGGACTACATCAAGACCTGGTCAATTTGGCTGGACATAGTCATACTATTTAAGACCATCAAAGTTGTTCTGACCGGAAAAGGTGCGCACTAATTTTCAATTTTCTTCATCTCTCAACTAAGATTCTTATACAACGAAAATCACAATCATCCGCTATGGGCGGAACTGGATTTGTTCATTCCATTTTGAAACATTTGCTGTAGTTTTTCAGTTTCTGTTTCGTTCTTTGTTTTACAACTGCAAAATAATTCAACTTTGTGCAACCGGGTTTCATAGCTGAAATAATTCATTTATTGTGCACCCAGGCTCTTAACAAACCGACATTTTCACCGACATAAACCAGTACATAGATAATTAAAAATTGGTAATATGAAAAAGATACTATTAGTAGACGACGACAAAAATCTTTCTCGTTCTTTGGCTAATCTGTTCGATTCTCAAGATTTCAATTTTGACTTTCTTGAAGACGGCAGCGAAGTCATGAAAATCATCATGAGCAATTCAAAGTATGACCTGGTTTTGCTTGATGTGAATTTGCCAACAATGTCCGGTCTGGAAGTTCTAAAAGAAATTAAGAAAGTAAACAAGACTATCCCGGTCATAGTTATCAGCGGTTTCGTTTCTACTGAAAATGCCATACAGGCAATTCGTGAAGGCGCTTTTGAATATCTGACCAAGCCTTTCGAATTAAAGAAGCTGGTGGCTACAGTCAACAGAGCCTGCGGCTTGACAGCACAGCCAGCCGAAGCTTCGGCAGTTTCCCATAGTAATCAGGTTTCTTCTAAGACTATTGGAGAAATGATTGGCAAAGCTCCTGAGATAGTGGAAATTGCCAAGATGGTCGGGCAGCTTTCCAAGAGCAAGGCGCCTGTACTAATTGTCGGTGAGCAGGGCACAGGCAAAGAACTGGTAGCCAGAGCAATCCATCGCAATTCTATGCTAAGTTCGAATCAGTTCTTGTCGATTAACTGTGCTTCGATGCCGGAATCTCTTTTGGAATCTGAGCTCTTTGGTCATGAAAAGGGAGCATTTACCGGCGCCTATTATAAGCGAATAGGTAAAATTGAACAGGCCAATCAGGGAACTCTCTTTTTGGCGGATATCGGCAAGGCCTCAATGCTGACACAGTCAAAACTCTTGCGCGTTCTTCAGGAAGGTAAATTTGAACGCGTCGGTGGAGAAGAAAGCATAGATGTCGACACCCGTCTGATTGTTTCCTCATCCGGTTCATTGGTGGAAGCAATGAAAGAAGGATCGTTTAGAGTTGATCTTTTTTACAAGCTCAAAGTAGCTTCAATTTATATTCCGCCTCTGCGCGACAGGCGTAACGATATTCCTCTTTTAGTTGATTACTTTTTAGAAAAATATTCGGCCAAAGAATCAGAGAAGCCCAAAAGGATTTCCAAAGAAGCAATGCAGTATCTCTCCGGCTATGACTGGCCGGGAAACATTCGCGAACTGGAAAACAATGTACAGAGTGCAGTCATGATGGGTCGCGGTGATATTCTGACTCTCGAGGATTTTCCTGCTTACACCGAGAGGAATGTCACCAACGGCAAGAAAACTTCAGAAATTAAAAGCGATTATACTGATTCATTCAAGAATATTATCGAGCCGGTCATGCCCAAGTTAATCTTGAATTCACCGGGACAGATATATCAGTTTCTTGAATCAGCTTTCGAGCGGGCTATCATATCGTCATGTCTCAAGCTTTTTAACGGCAATCAGGTAAAGACTTCAGAGTCTCTGGGTATTTCCCGCAATACACTCAGAGACAGAATTTCCCGTTACGATCTCTATTAGTTTTTTCTCATTCGTAACTAACAAACGGCAACAACTCTAAGCCGTGAAGCAATACCATCAGCACTGCCACCGGTGTTACGTAACCGAGCAAAATTCTCAGACCTTTGTAAGCCAGAGCCGTTGAACCAAACTCTTCCTGAACATCTTTTTCTTTCATGACCCAGGCCACAAACAGACAGGTTAAGACACCTCCTATGGGCAGCATGTAATTGGTAGTCAGATAGTCAAAAATGCTCAGAAAGCCTTGCTGCTCTCCTCTGAAAAGAACCTGCCATGAAGCTACTGCCGAAAGAATACCTATCAAATAAATAACAGTTCCCATGGTGATGGTAGCTTTGACTCTTTTCCAGCCTAACCGGTCAACGAAATAAGAAACTACTACTTCCAGCAGACTTATAGCCGAGGTCAAAGCAGCAAAAGTGAGCAGTACGAAAAATGGAACTGATATCCAGCGCCCGGTTTCTTTGAACAAGACTGGCAGGGTCTTAAAAATCAAACCGAATCCCGCCCCCGGCTCCATATTATAATGAAAGACCAGTGAAAAGATTGCGATACCAGCCATCAGAGCGATGACTGTATCCAGTACCGCTATTGTTATAGCATCTTTTACAATATTGGCTCCGCGTCCCATATAGCTGCCGTAGGTAATCATAGCACCCATGCCCAATGAAAGCGTAAAGAAGGCATGCCCCAAAGCTGAGAGAAAACCGGTGCCGGTTAATTTTGAAAAATCAGGATTGAATAAATATGAAACTGCTTGCCAGCCGCCGCTGGTTCCAAACAGACCATAAAACATCAAGCCTGTCAAAAGGAAAAATAAGGAGGGCATCAGAATTTTCGACCAGCGCTCAATTCCGTTTTTAATGCCGCCAGCAACAATTCCAATAGTCAAAGCCATAAACAACGTAAGCCAGAAAATCGACTCCCCTGGATTTTGGCTAAGTAACTCAAACTGCTTCTGAATTTGCTCAGCTGTACCTGTAAATCCTCTCAGAGACAAACGAATATAGGCTATGGCCCAGCCAGCAATAACACTATAAAATGAGAGGATTATGAAGCCAGAGGCTACTCCCAGCCAGCCGGCTGTCTGCCAGAGACTTCCGGGCTTGTGCAGGACCTGAAA
Source organism: Candidatus Zixiibacteriota bacterium (assembly GCA_022562075.1). Taxonomy (GTDB): domain Bacteria; phylum Zixibacteria; class MSB-5A5; order GN15; family FEB-12; genus JACZWU01. The sequence continues at coordinate 4,522 of JADFPZ010000177.1, forward strand.
TGCTCCTACGGGGTTTGTCTGAGCTCTGCGGCCGATCATTAGCTCTGCCACCATCAAAGGCAGCCCAATTAGCAATACGCAGCCAAGATAGACTAATACGAAGGCCCCACCACCGAATTCTCCGGTGATATATGGGAATTTCCAGATATTTCCTAAACCGATGGCAGAACCGGCCGCAGCCAGCACAAAGCCTAATCTTGATGACCAATGTGCTCTGCCCCTGGGGCTTGCCTGGCTGCTGTCAATAATCTCATTACTGCTCATAAATCGACCTCTCTGTGCTTGAAATGCTCAACTATACTTTAAAGTCTAAGATACCTGTAGTTCAAGCCGATAATTACTTAGTATCAAAGATGACTATTTTTTGCGATTAATTATGGCACAACGGGCTAAAACAATCGATAATTGTAGCTATAAGTCAAGAAGAAATAGTCAGAATAGATTTTTAGTTGATTGCAGTTTATAAAGAGAAGTTGTTAGTTTAGCTATTAGGAATCAAAAAGAAGGGATTTTGAAATGAAAAAAATTATGTTAACAGTAGCCATGCTGGCCTTAGTTTTTTCGGCTCAGCCAGTATTGGCCGGTAGTGGATCTGTCTTTGGCACCCAGAGTACAGCTGTTGCCTTAGGTCAGGGAAATGCCAATGGTGGCGTTACTCTTGGGCTGGCAGATATCACTTCGTTTGTCGGTACCTTTGACTATGGAATGTCAAAATTCACGACTTTCCGCATGAAACTTGGTTTCGCCGATGCCAACAATGCGGATTTGGCTATTACGCTTGGCGGTGAAGTCCGCTGGCAAGTTTGGTCAATAGCTCCTTCATATTCCAGCAAAGGCAAAAAAGCTGGAAAAAGAAATTTGTCCAAAAAGGCCGACCAGAAACCTTTTGATCTTTCAATTGGCGTCATGACCGAATATCTGTCAATCGACAAAAAAACCGGCTTACTAACGTCCTCCAGCTTTTCAGTCTTCCAATTTGGTGGATTCCTGCTGGGTTCTCATTCGTTCGTGACCAATGGCGGCAAAATGATTACTCCCTATGGCCGCTTCAACGTCAGACTTGAAGACACTAATGTCGAAGTCAACGGCGTCAAAGTTTCTAACTCTGATATTGAAATTGGTTTTAATACCGGGGTTTCT
>JADFPZ010000178.1 GCA_022562075.1 Candidatus Zixiibacteriota bacterium
TTTGATCTTGAAGGAAAGAAAGGAGTAGTTGTCATCTACGTCCCAAGAAGTTCCTTGGCTCCAGTTCAATCACTACAAGGTGATCGATATTACATAAGAGTTGGAACAGAATTTAGACCGACCCCACACGGTGTATTAAGTAGTTTATTTGGCAAAAGACCTGAACCAAGTTGTATGCTTAATCTTGTGCCTAGTAAAATTTCTATTGATGACAATGGTATAGCAAATCTAAATACGGAATTGTTCATTAAAAATGACGGACCTAGGCCACTTAAAAACTCTTGGCTTCAAATAGAGATTAGGGCTTTTCCGGGGGGAATTAGAAAGATTTCAGTAACAGATAGAAACGGCTCCCTACAAGAAACTCATCCTACAGGTGGCAGGTTTCCCAGTTCTTATGTTCTTAGACCAGACCGCGAAGATGATATTGTGCCCTTGCAGAGCTACTTCTTAGGTGATTTAGCTATGTGTTTTGACAGCAAACCTGAAAGCTCAATTGAAATCTCATTTAACTATGGATGCGAAGACTCATATGTAAGGCAGGAAGAAGTTAGCGTAAGCTCCAATTTTGTTGAATGGAATTGGGATAATATCATGCTTCGTTACTCTGGTACATTCAAAGATCTCGATTCAGAAAAGAAACATGAGTATAAGTCTGATTTCAAAGAATGGTTGCAGAAAATATTCCCGTCTTGGATGGCTAATTATAGGTCCTAGCAAAATCGATTTCCCAATGCAAACAATCCGTTCAATAACTAAAATGCAAAAAACCTCGAGGCAGTTAACTGCCAGAGGTAAGAAAATCGCCTTAGTACCGACTATGGGCAATCTGCATGATGGGCATCTGTCGCTTATACGGCGCGCCAGGAAAACTGCTGATGTTGTCATAGTAACTATCTTCGTCAACCCCAAACAGTTTGGACCGAAAGAAGACTATAGGAAATACCCCCGCGATGAAAAAAATGATATTGCCAAAATCAAAAAAGCCGGCGGGGATATTGTCTTTATCCCCAAAGCAATTGATATCTACCCGGATGATTTTCAGACTTATGTGACAGTCGAGAAACTCTCCAAAACACTCGAAGGCAAAAGCCGCCCGGAACATTTTCGGGGTGTTACTACTGTAGTCGCCAAACTGTTTAATATCACCCGCCCGGATGTCGCAATTTTCGGAGCGAAAGATTTTCAACAGGCCATAGTACTCAAACAGATGACCAAAGATTTAGGCTACCGCATAAAATTTGTCATAGCGCCGACTGTACGTGAAGAAGACGGCCTGGCAATGTCTTCGCGTAACAGATATTTCACAGCCGAACAACGTCACGAGGCTTGCTCTCTGTATTACTCTCTGAGAACAGCCAGGGAGATGGTCAAATCGGGCATCAAAGATCTGAGAGCAATTAAAGGCGAGATGCGGGCGGTCATGAAGGCAACTTCGCCAAAAGCCAAAATTGACTATATAGCATTTACCGAATTCGATAGCCTTAAGCCGGTTTCAAAAGCAGCCAAATCGACTATTTGCAGCCTGGCAGTCTGGCTGCATAATGTCCGGCTGATTGATAATATGCGATTTTAACCTAAGACTGTCGAAACGGGGCAGACGAGACCCGCCGTGGCGGGCCGCCCACTAAGTACGCCAGGCTTGATTTGGCAATCGCTTTAACTATATTCTAACCCGAATTATGCAAATAACTGTTTGTAAATCAAAAATTCACCGCGCCACCATAACCGGCGGTGACACCGGCTATGTCGGCTCTATAACCATAGATTCCGATTTAGTCAAACAGGCTGATATGGTCGGTTATGAGCGGGTTCAAATTTGTAATGTGACCAATGGCGAACGCTTTGAGACCTATATTATTCCCGGTGAAGCCGGCAAAGGGGAGATTATCTTAAACGGCGCCGCTGCCCGCAGGGGCCTTCCGGGGGATATCATCATAATAATAGCTTACGGTATTATCGAAAAAGATGAAGCCGAGGGGCACCAGCCGGTAGTCGTCCATGTTGACTCCAAAAACCGACCGGTCAAAATCTGAATTTGAAAAAAGTCAGAGACAAAAAGCTAACTTTTAATAATTTCAAATATGTCAATTAAACGGGCAGCCATAATACTTGCCGCCGGTAAAGGCAAACGGATGAAATCAGACCTGGCCAAAGTTCTGCACCCGATAAACGGCCGGCCCATGATAAGAGTTCTCTTGGATGAACTTAGCCAGCTCAAGTTCGAAAAGACTGTATTGGTCATAGGTCATCAGGGGGAAGAAATCAAAAAAGAACTGTCAGACTCAGGCGTAGAGTTCGTCTGGCAGCGTGAGCAGCTCGGCACCGGCCATGCGGTACAGATGGCCAGTGAGATGCTCTCAGATTTTGATGGAACAACTTTAGTGGCGCTGGGTGATGTTCCTTTTTTATCTGCAGCAACTTTGGAAAATCTGTTTGAAATGCACCAGCAGTCAAAATCAGCAGCGACTTGTTTATCAGCCGATTTCGAGGACCCCACCGGCTATGGCAGAATTGTTCGAATAAAAGATACTGATCAGATAGAGGCGATAGTTGAGCACAAAGAGGCCTCTCCGGAAATCCTTGAAATCAAAGAGATAAACTCCGGTACTTTTTGCTTTGATAATCAGGAGCTTTTCAAATGGCTCAAAGAAGTCAAAAGTGACAATGCCCAAGGTGAATACTACCTGACTGACGTTATTAAGCTAATGCATGACAATGGCTTAAAGGTCTCGGTAGTCAAAGCTAAGAACCGGGACGAAGTCTGCGGAATCAACTCAATTGAGCAGCTTGAAGAGTTAGAGCAGAAATTCAGAAATAGGGCATAAATCTCATTTTTTTTGACACAAATCAAGGCCCAATTACGTTTAACTATTGAAAGCTATCTTACCGGCCGATAATATAAAAAACGGGTTTTATATTGACGAAACGACAATTTCCACATAAATTCATAGAGACTTCAGTTATGAAAAACATAATAACAATATTAGTATTGGTCCTTTTAGCCTTACCGGTTTCGGCTCAGTTTGTAGAGCAGCCTCAAACGAGACCTGATATTGTCAAAGACAGCTACGGGGCTCCTGCAGCAGAGACACCTTTTTCGCTGCTGGACCTTTCGCGAATTAAATGGTCTCACAGCTATTCGGTAACTTATTTCTCAGGTGGCATAGGTTCTTCTTCATTGGGGATTTTTAATACTACTATGTTCTACGAGCTTTCTTCGAAACTGTCGCTAAATATGAATCTTGGAATTGCCCACGACCCCAGCTCGCTTTGGACTGATGGCAAAACCAGCAATACAACTTTTCTGCCCGGGTTCACGCTTGATTATCATCCATCTAAGAAATTTCAGATGAGTTTTTCATATCAGCAGTATATGGGTAACCCTTATTACAGTCCCAACTATTACCGAAGGGGGTTGTTCTCGAACAGGTAAAGAGCTAAAGAATAAAAGATTTTTTTTGTTTCTCAATTCGCCCCGTTTTCCCACCTTAGTAAACAGTCAATGTCAAATAAGATAAATAAATTTCAAACAAGCAAACTATCAAATCTCAGGAGAGTTAAGGCATTTCTCCGTAAACTGAGATATGCCGGTTATCTGGCAATTATACTGGTAGCGGCCTATTCGATTTATGAGATATCGTTCTTGATAAAGCTGACTTCAGGCATTACCGTAGAGAAGCAGGTTCCGGCAAACCAGGCCGATGTTGAGATAATTTATTCGAAAGGGAATCTGCTCAACGCGGAAATTGTGGCCAATAAATTGACAGACTATAGGGGTAGTGATTTGGCCATAGCTGTTGTTGGTATGGAAGCGCTCGAAGGTCGCTTATTGCGCAAGAGTCTGGTGATATCGCGCAAGAGGAATACGAAAATAGCACAGATGGTTGCGGAAAAAATAGGCATCGATAATTCTAAAGTTGTTTATAGGGCACCGATTGATAAAGATATGTCACCGACAGTAACTCTGGTATTGGGAGAGGATCTGCCGGTAGTTATTGAAGAAAAAGCTAAGGAGATTTGATTTAGCAGTTTGAAAAAGCAGTTGTCTCTGGAACTGGCCCGAATGGCCGGTCGTCTGGCTCTGGAGAAAAAGGGTTTTGACGTTCGTATATTAAGGCTGAAAGAATTATCTTCGGTTTGTGATTACTTTTTGATAGTTTCCGGTGAAGCCGACCTTCATGTTAAGGCCATCGCCGAGACTATTGTAGAAGGACTAAAAGAAGCAGGCGAAAGGCCATTGTATTTGGAAGGAATGGATGAAGGAAACTGGGTGTTGCTTGATTATATAGACGTCATCGTTCATGTCTTCAGGGAGCCCACCAGACAATTTTACTCTCTGGAAAGACTTTGGGGAGATGCGCCGATAGAACAACTGGCCGACGAGGCCCTGGCAGGTTAAGAAATAATCAACAACATTATAAGAACAGGTTACAACTATGGAAATAGCGGAACTTAAAACTAAGACTATTGCCGACCTTTTAAAGATGTCCGAAGATCTGGATATTCCGGGTGTTTCGGGTCTTAGAAAACAGGAGTTAATTTACAAAATTATGGAGGCCGGCTCGGCTTCGGACAGTACTATCCTGGCCGAAGGTGTGCTGGAGATTCTTGATGAAGGCTACGGTTTCTTGCGCTCGCCTGATTATAATTATCTGCCGGGGCAGGATGATATTTATGTCTCACCCTCGCAAATCAAGAGGTTTGACCTCAGAACAGGTGACATAATCTCCGGACAGGTGCGCCCGCCAAAAGATTCTGAACGGTATTTTGCTCTTCTCAAAATTGAATCGGTAAATTATGAAGAACCCGATGTTGCCAAGCACAAGACGTTTTTTGACAATTTAACGCCGCTCTATCCGGAAGTACCGTTTCGCCTGGAGCTTGATCCCGAAGAATTGACCACCCGTATTATCGATTTGATGTGTCCGATCGGCAGAGGTCAGCGTGCTTTGATTACATCCCCTCCCAAAGCCGGTAAAACTATAATTCTTCAGAAGATTGCTCAGGCAATTACTACTAATCATCCGGAGGTTAAGCTTATTGTACTTTTGATAGACGAGCGGCCTGAGGAAGTAACCGATATGCGCCGGTCGGTGCGGGGTGAAGTGGTTTCATCGACTTTTGATGAACCGGCGGACAGGCACGTGCAGGTTGCCAATATGGTACTGGAGAAATCGAAAAGACTAACCGAGCACGGGCATGATGTCGTCATACTGCTTGACTCAATAACAAGACTTGCCAGAGCGCATAACTCGGTAGTGCCTCACTCCGGCAAGATTCTCTCCGGTGGTGTAGATTCCAACGCTTTGCACAAACCAAAACGCTTTTTTGGAGCGGCCCGTAACATTGAAGAAGGCGGTTCGTTGACTATCATTGCCACGGCGCTGATTGAAACCGGTTCACGTATGGATGAAGTCATTTTTGAAGAGTTTAAGGGAACCGGTAATATGGAGCTGGTGCTTGACCGTCGCTTGTCGGACCGCAGGATATTTCCGGCGATGGACATTAATCGTTCGTCCACCCGTAAAGAAGAACTGCTGATGCCGGATGAAACTCTCACAAAAATCTATATATTGAGAAAGTTTTTAGCAGAAATGAATCCGATTGAAGCGATGGAGTTTTTGATAGACAGAATGAAAAAGACTCAGACT
>JADFPZ010000179.1 GCA_022562075.1 Candidatus Zixiibacteriota bacterium
AAATCACTTTGGTCTCCTGATTCTGATTGTACCAATATGCGGCGACCTTCTCTGATGTTTTCCAGAGCTTCTTCGTACCGTCCCAATTCGGCATAAATGAAGCCTTTAAAGATGTGCTTAAGGACATGATAGAATCCCTCAAAATCGTCCAATTGATCGGCCGCGATTCCCTCGTCCAGAACTTGAAGTGCCTGCTCAAACTTACCTTGATGCAATTTAATGAAAACTAAATCGATCCTTCCGAGCGCACGAACTTCTTTTTCATTGTCATTGGCAAGAACCCGTGCGCAACTGTCTGCTCTTACGTAGTCTCTCTGATGGCAAAATATAGGAACGAGAGCGTCAAGTGAGATTTCAAATCGTGGATCCTTTGCCAGAGCTTGCCGGTAAGCTGCCACCGCTAAATCAAATTTTCCGGCTGCCGCATAAATTTCCCCGCGCGAGTCGTAGGGGTTAGGTTCATTGGGTGCTATTGCAATGTATTTGTCCAATGCGTCTATTGCTTTATCATATTCACGCATATCTTTATAAACATAGGCCAGAAAATTGTAGAGCAGCTTATCACCGGGATCAATCTTAAGAGCTTCCATAAGATAGCTAATGCCCTTTTCTATTTCCCCTGTTACATTAATATAAATCTTCGACAGAGTTTCATAAGCTTCCTTGTTGTCTGGAAATTCTTTTACTATTTCCTTTAACATAGCTATTGCACTTTCTATGTCACCGGCAAAGCCGTCAGAAGTAGCAAGTATACGCATTCTCTCAAGTCGGGTGGCATTATTCGAATACTTGACTGCCTTGCGTATATATTCTAACGCTTTGGAGTTGCCTCTCCAGGCCATGGCCAGTTGAAAGTAGGCCATTGCAAAAGTCGAATCATACTCCAAAGCCTTTTCTAAGCTTTTTCGCCCCTTTCGACCATAGAGTTTACGAATATAGTCCATGCCTTCCAGATAATACCGGTAGGCCTCAGGTGATTTGGTAGTCACTTCAGCCAATTTCTTATCCGTCGACTCACCGGCCAGCTCAGGGATATCAAGATCGTTTCTTATTTCAGCAGACAATTTATCCACCTGAGCAAAAATATCCTCGTTATCTTCTGCTGATGAACGTTGTGAGGCTGCTACCTGTCCTGATTTGACTTCTATTATCTGGGTAGTGATTACGACTTTCGGCTGCATTTGCAAAATTGTACCGGTCAGCATCCAGGTTGCCCCGGCTTTCAGCGCCACCTGCGAGGCTGTTTCTCGGTCAATGTTGCGGCTGCCTTCTTTACCAAGCTGTCTCAATATGTCGAACATCCGCTGACTGGAGACAACCCGCAGATGTTTTGATTCTGAAAGGTCTGTGATAAGTAAATTGGTGACAATTTCGCCAAGTCGGGTTGAATCGGTGGGGTCGACTAAGTTATCAAAATACATCACAGCCAGGCGGTTTTCAGCTGCCACTGCTTCATCGGTAGCATCTACTGTAAATTTCCAGGGCTTTAATACCAGAACCAGAGTGATGATAAGCGCCAGCGAAGTCCCTGACAGAATCCATTTTTTCAAACCGGATTTCTGAGTACGGCGAAAGCCTGAGATAGAACGAGAGGCGCTGCTAATATCACCGGAGTCGAGCATTCGTTTTTCTCGTATCAAATCTGCTCCTACGTCGGCAGCTGTCTGATAGCGGGTGCGGGCATCTTTTTCCAGCAGCTTATCGATTATCTGCTGAATACCGTCGGGAACGCCGGAACGGTAACGCGCCATCGGCTCAGGAATATCATTTACAATGGCGTTCATGGTAGCGGCTTCTGAGTCTCTCCGAAATGGTGTTCGACCGGCAATCAGCTCATAGAGAACAATACCAAACGAGAACAGATCTGAGCGATGGTCGGATTTTCTGCCTTCGGCTCTTTCGGGAGACATATAGGCCACGGTACCAATAGTTGAGCCTTCTTTGGTTATCTTTTCCTGCCCGGTAATGGTTGCCAGACCGAAATCAAGAATCTTGGGGTGGCCGTCACTGTCGAGCACTATATTTGAAGTCTTGATATCGCGGTGGACAATCCCCAGCTGGTGGGCTTTGTTTAAACCTTCACAGATTTCGATAGCGATCGTGATAATTTCGCCTACAGACAAGGTCTCATCGTGAGCATAATGGTGCAGCGATTCCCCTTCGATGTGCTCCATTACGAAATATGGTCTATTCTTATATTCACCCACTTCGTAGATGTGAACAATATTAGGATGGCTGAGCTTGGCCACCGCCTGAGCTTCACGCCTAAAGCGCACTTTTAAATCTTCGTTTTGGCTGTGCTGAAATGAAAGGAATTTAAGGGCTACTCTTCGGTCGAGCTTACTGTCCTCGGCCAGATAGACTTCGCCCATACCACCGACACCAATGCGCTCTATGATGCGATATTGTGATATGGTTGTGCCTTTGGTCAGCACTACGTGAGTCTGAGTTTTGTCGTTTTGTTCTTCACTCATATTTATGTTTCGTTGTCTTCTATTAGTGCCTTAAATCTTGAATATTGTCGCAACGATTCCCACAATGGATCTATTTTCAAATAAGAGGGCGAAATAAACCCGGGCATACTCATTATCAGTTCAAGCTGTTCTAAGGCTTCATCGTGTAAATCGAATATAACAAGAACTTCGGCAAAGTTGAAAAGTAAAAATGGGGAGTCAAAATAGTCATCTGAGATTGATAATAAATCAAGTGCATTTTTGCTGTGTGCTATTGCCGAATCCTGCAGTCGCAGCCCGGCATATGCCAAGCCTAACGAACTATGAAACCAAGCATCATCCCTGGCCTCTTCAATCTTGCGACTCAAAATATTTTTGGCAGAGTCTGCATAAATTTTTTCATGTTCCGTTTCCCCGCTCAAACGGCTATGCTGTGCTTTGAATAAGTAGTATGCAACTGTGTCCGTAGTGGGTAACAAAAGAGTCATCTCCGGTGTGACATTAATCATTTTGAGCAGCCACCAGTAATATCTGGATTCTCCCAGATTTGTAAGATTCATGGCATCACGCAAAATTCTTTCAGATTCGGCTATGTCTCCGGCTCTTAGAATTGGCAGACAGGCCCGATAAACATGAGCAATACTAAGATCCGGTGCGAGGTCAATTGTCTTCTGCAATTTTTTGTCAGCTTCCTCAAATCTGCGCAATATTCCCAATGTGACCGCAATATCGAATGTGATTATGTGTGAAAGCGGGTTCAGGGAAAGTGCCTGTTCTTGATTCTCTAAAGATTCGAGTATCTTGCTCTGCCTAATCTGAACGGCTGCTATGGCAGAGTATAGATTGCTGTTATTTGGATCTATTGTCAGTCCCTTTCGGAACTGGACCAAGGCGTTGTCATATTCGCGCAGGCAATGATAATAGTAATAGCCCAGCGCAGTGTAACTTTTTGGACTCTTTGTACTTAATTCAATCGCTTGAATTGCATTATCAAAAGCATTCTGGCACCGTTCTTCAGACCTGTCATAATATTCCCAGTAGATACTGGAATGAACCCGTGACAGCATTGCGTATGCTTCGGCAAAATTTGAATCCAGTTCTATAGCCTTGCCATAGAACTGGCCCGCTGTTTCCAGATCAATTCTTTCCCAGCCGCGGTAGAAACGATCATTCCCTCGCATATAAAAATCGTTGGCGGCCATACTCAATGTAAGTACTTCCCCGAATGCTTTCACTTCAGTTTCGCTCAAGGTCACATTTAATGCGTTTACAATTTCGAGGGCAATCTCTTGCTGAACTGCAAAAATCTGGGTAAGTGCCCACTCGTAGTTTTCTGCCCAGAGATGGGTATCGTCGGAAACATTTATGAGCCAGGCGCTGATTCGCACTCTGTCAGTATCACCGCTTTTGTCCCAGCGAATTGTCCCTTCCAATACGTAATTAACGCCCAGTTCCCGGGCTATTTCAGGTAAGCCCTTGTTGGTATTCTTATATTTTACGGCGCTAGTGCGTGAAATCACTCCCAGTTTTGAAACAGATGCCAGGCGAGAAGCTATTTCATCGGTGATGCCGTCCGCAAAATATTCGTCTTCGACTGCTCCAAGATTTTCAAACGGCAATACCACTATCCTCTTGGGCGAGCTGTCTTCACTAAAAAATATAAAGTAGGTGCCGAACGCGATTAAGAGTATTATCCCGGCGGTAATTGTCACAACTGCCTTTGATTTTTGCTTCGGATATTCTGCGGCTGTTACCCGTTCTAAATCTGCCCGCATATCGGCAGCAGTCTGATAGCGCAATGACTGCTCTTTTTGCAGTGCTTTGTTTATAATTTGCTGCAGCTTATCGGTCACGCCTGATTTAAATCTGGCCAGCGGCTCAACCTCATCATGCGTGATAGCATGCAAAATTGCCGCGATGCTGTCGCCTCCAAATGGCCGCTGGCCGGTTATCATCTCATAGAGCACCACTCCAAATGAGAAAATATCAGAGCGATGGTCAGTTTCTTTAGCCTGAACCTGTTCAGGTGACATATAGGAGAGCGTCCCCAGGGTAGTACCTGTCCTGGTCAATTTATCCATTCCCCTTATTCTGGCCAGACCAAAATCCAAAATCCTGGCGCGGCCATCTTTGTCAATCAGTATATTGGATGGTTTTATGTCCCTGTGCACTATCCCTTGCTTGTGTGCGGCCTGAAGGCCCTCGCATATCTGAATTGCCAGCCGGATTATCTCAGACATGTGCAGTTTATTCCCTTTGATGACCTCCTCAATTGACTTTCCCTCTATATACTGCATCACAAAATACGGACGGCCCTTAAACTCATTTACTTCATAGATAGATACAATGTTGGGATGATCAATGGCCGCTACTGCCTGGGCTTCGCGAGTAAATCGGTCGCGTGCAGACTGGTCAGAAGAAAATTGCTCAGCTAAAAACTTTAAGGCAACTTTACGACCCAGCTTGGTGTCCTCAGCCAGATAGACCTCGCCCATGCCGCCGGCGCCGATTTTCTCGGCTATCCGGTAATGAGCTACCATCGTCCCTTTGGTCAGGACAACGTGGGTTCTGGTATCTTCATTTTCTGGTATATCGCTGCTCATAATGCCGACATATTAAGGCTCTTCTTCGACCTAGCTGCTTCTAAATTGTAAAGATATCCTCGAGAAGGCCGCAAATCAACTCATAAAGAAAAGTAAATGCTTTTAGAACATATCTTTTGTCAAAGATATTTGAGGAAGGGCACTTGAGAATTGGCAATGGTTAACGATTGAATCGATTGCGAAATCTGTCAACAGTCACCAGGGTGGGTCTCGATTTACCTTGAGATATTCAAGCCAGGATATGAAGCCACGTCTCTTTACTTCTTCTAATACAAATCTAAAGCCATCACCGTAGTTGGAATCTTTGTGCTCTTCTATAAACTTTGAAAAAAACTGACCTTCCTCGGAGCTGTCGTCCATAAGCACAAGATAGGCGGCATATTGGCAGCTCCCCTCGCACAGCTGCAAATTCTGAAGGTTCGGTGCATTAACAAACTGCCAGACATGCATCATCTCATGGGCCAGTACTGCTTTAAGCTGAGGACGGGGCAGCCCTGATAAAATATAAATTTC
>JADFPZ010000180.1 GCA_022562075.1 Candidatus Zixiibacteriota bacterium
GGCCGGAAATTTGTCAACTACTGGTTGCACAGTGAGTATCTGATTGTCGAAGGCAAGAAGATGTCGAAGTCGCTGGGAAATTACTACACTTTGCGCGATGTCCTGGATAAAGGCTACTCCGGTAAAGCGGTGCGCTATGCTTTAATATCCACCCACTACCGTCAGCAGTTGAACTTTACTTTCGAGGGGCTCGATGCCGCCGGCAATGCGCTTGAGCGATATAACGACTTTATTGCCAATCTCAAAGACTTCGCTGGCGGAGAATCCGATGGCAACGCCTCTGAAATAATTGAAAGGGCCAAGAGTGAATTCGAGAATGCGCTCGATGATGACTTGAATATATCGGCAGCGCTGGCGGCGGTCTTTGATTTGATTCGCGATATCAACCGGCTCAAAGCCGAAGACAAACTGTCTGCCGAAGAGCGCGACAGCACTCTTGAGCTTGTAGCCAAGTTTGACACTGTCCTGAATTTTGCGGCTGAATCGAAAGGCTCTCTGGACGAACAGGTTGAAGCCTTAATCAAAGAGCGCAATCAGGCTAGAGCCAGCAAAGATTTTGCCACTTCCGACAAAATCCGGGATCAGTTACTTGAAATGGGCATTATCCTCGAAGATACCCCCCAGGGCGTGAGATGGAAGAAGAAGGTTTAGGGTCGTCATTCCCGCGTCTGCGGGAATCCAGAAGTTGATACGAGCAGAAAGTTAGCGAACAATGCATGTAAGATTAAATGATCTAAAAGTAATACTGATATTGTTACTTCCCTTATTCTTGTGCATCGAAAGTTGTGGGCAGGGGGAGAATCGATATGTTGCGTATTTTAAGGACACACCTGCTTACAATCTTGCCAAAGCCATTAAAAAAAATGATTTGGAAAAAGTCGAAATATTGATTAAACAGGATTCTACTTTGCTGCTATTGACCGAACCAGAATTCGGAAACAGTGTTCTCGCTTTAGCAGTCAATGTTGAGAGCTTTGAATCTTTTGAGAAACTATTAGAGCTCGGTGCAGATGCCAATTCCATGAATCCGTTTACAAATTATAGTGTTTTGATGACCTCTATAAGGCCGTTTGGCAGCAGCCTTGAATGGCGAGACGACAACCGATATGCAGAGCTTCTCCTCCAAAACGGAGCGGATCCCAAATATGCAGTAGAGAAGTTCTTTATAGGCGAGAAGAGGCGGGTCTGGCCTGATTCTCCTTTAATGAAGGCCTCAAGAAGTAATTTGGAAATGGTAAAGATTCTGATTAAGTACGGTGCAGACCCTTTCAGAAAACTAGGACAAGAGCAACAAACCCCTTTTGGGGCTGCGCTGAGTAGATCAAGATATGATATCATTTATTATTTCATTGATTCTTTAAGAGTTGACATCCACCATCCTTTGTCAATTAGAAACAAGGACAGTCTGTTCATTCAGGATTATATTGTTAAGAAAAAGATTTTGGCAAAAATAAGAGCACGGGAAGTCAATGGTAAAGACATTCAAATAACAAAAGAGAGTTGGGAGCTAATAAAGTATTTAGAGTCAATGGGCGTTGATTTTGTGAATTATCAGTATAAGCGGCTAAAGTGAGTCAAAGCAACTCGGTAAATTAAAGAGCCGGTGATGGGGATCGAACCCGCGACCTACTGATTACAAATCAGTTGCTCTACCAACTGAGCTACACCGGCTGACATTTATGCTAACAGGTCACTATTCAATAACTTTTCGGCAGGATTGTCAAGAAAAGAGAGGCTTGGGGGTAGAAAATCTTAATTGAGATTGCTTCGTCGTGCCCGACTAGTCGGGCTCTCCTCGCAATGACGGTTTGGGACTTCGTGGGCGGCAGAGCTGTCAGATATTCGAGTGGCAGAACCACTAAAGGGTTCTGCCCTACATTCTACATTCAATATCAGCATTTTGCTTTCATTAGTGATTGCGAGCGAAGCGAAGCAATCTGCATAATTCAGCCCCTAAATAAAACCCCCCATTCTGCCGTAAAGCTAATAGATAAGCCTTTTTATCACAAATTATTATGGTTACTGTCGAAGCATACGGAATTACCAAAGTCTTTTCCAGCAAGAAGCACAAGAAAGCTGTGGTTGCGCTTGATGCCGTGGATCTGGCTGTGCCTCAAGGGGAAGTCTACGGCCTGTTAGGGGATAACGGCGCCGGCAAGAGCACCCTGTTTAAGACTTTCCTGGGGCTGGTCAAACCGGACTCCGGTGAGATTTTTATCAACGGGCATATACCATCAAATCCCTTCTCCCGCTCAAATGTCGGCTACCTTCCGGCAAACCCCAAATTCCCCGGTCATCTTACAGCCAGGCAATTACTGCTCCTTACCGGAAATTTATACAATATGAACGACAGGGACTTACGTGAAAGAATTGATGGATTACTTAAGATGGTGGGGCTTCATCACTGGCCGACTCTTAAGATTAAAAAATTCTCAAAAGGGCTGACTCAAAAAGTTGGCCTGGCGCAGGCTCTGATTTCCGACCCCGACCTGCTGATTCTCGATGAGCCGTTTGAAGGACTCGATGACAAGGATAAGCCTGAGCTGATGAAAGTCATTGATAAAGTTCGCTCAGAGGCCAAGACCATTCTGATAAGCTCTCCATTTCGCTCCGACGTAGAATCACTGGCGGACAGAATTGGCATAATGAAAAAGGGACGAATCGTTCAGACTATTGAGATTAATGTCTTGAGAGAAGAAGAAAAGTGCATGTTTGAAATCGAGGCCGGTATGGGTGGTAAAGTGGTAGATATACCAGCGGAGATCGGAATAAAGCTCAGAGTCACTACCACCAGCATGGTGGTAGAGCTGGTCGATGCCGAGAAGATTAACTATGTAATCGACCAGATGCGCAAGATGGGCATCAGTATCAGGTCTATTAAGCCGCTAAAGACGAAGCTGGAGCAGGCTCTCTATCGCGATATCAAGCCGACCGTAGAACCAGAATCAGAACCAGAACCAAAGGTGACAGTCTGATGGGAATATTCAAAGAAACCCTGCTTGAATTCTTTGATAGAAAACAGCATCTGGCCGGGATGGCGGTAACAGTTTTGGGTCTGCTATTGATTTACTTAGGAATCTCCAAGAGACTTGAATTGTTAGACTATAGTCTGGAGACAGCAGCCAATGTGACAATTTTTGCCATTGCTGCTTTGCAGACATTTGTCTCACTGATGGTGCTGCTGGCGGCGATTTCAACCATATTCCTTTTCACCAAACTATCACGGAGAGGGCAGGTCGAATATTATCTTTCCAAGCCTATTACCAGAGGCAGTTTTTTCTTCAGTAAGCTGTTCAGCATTTATTTCATCTATGCCATAGCTTTGACGGTGCTTAGTCTGATGGTAGGTATTGAGCTAATGGGGCTGGGGGTAATCACTCCTGAACAATTCGGCTATGTCCTGGGTGTCAATCTGATATCATTTGGCCTCTGGATGAGTGTGGTGATGTTTGTGGGCATGCTGACTAAGTCTGTAACATATTGCGCTGTTTCACTGGCCACAGTCTGGGTCGGACAACTGGTCTTAAATGGACGGGAAAGCTGGACTGCCGGCGAGCAGTTTGGCAGCTACCTGCTTGATACCGTCTACTATATTTTGCCGAATACGACCGAAATGGGGCAGATGGCTCTGCTATTGGCCACCGGGGAAGCGGTCAGCAACTGGCTGCCTGTTATGACATCGATTGTGCTGCTGTTGGTACTAATCTTCACCTGCAAAAGCAGATTTCACCGCCTCGATTTTTAGAACTCCATAAATTCTTCATTGCCATTTCACCAAATTTTCGATAATATAACTTGGTATGTCTGATATAAAAGATTTTAAGTCAATATTAGAGCCATTAAGAATCGCTCTCAAATTAGAGATTGAAGGCAAGCAGTTTTTCTTAGAAGCTGCCTCGACCACCAAAAGCCGTCTGGCTCGCCAGACATTCGAGTTTTTGGCCGCCGAAGAAGACCGCCATATTGAGCAGATTGAAAATATGTGCAAGTCTGTCGAGGGGACCGACGGCAAAGATTTGCTCGATGCCGGCGTGTCCGATGCCGACCAGAAGCTGGTCGATTTTAATAATAAATTAGCAGAGTTAAAAGACGAGATAGCTGCTACCGGAGATGACACCTCGGCCTACAGCATGGCCCTCAAATTCGAGAACGGCGCCGAAGAGTTCTACGAAAAAATGATGAACGAAAGCGACAACCCGAGAGTCAAAAAATTCTACAAGTGGCTTATCGAAGAAGAAGAGATGCATTCCCGGCTTTTGAAATCGTGTATCAAATTTATAGACAATCCGGCTGACTGGTTTAAATCACATAAGCCCGGATAGTGATTCTGTTCGCTTTACTGCTTTTTCACAAAACAAATTTCGCGTCTGACCAAAATCTGAGGCAACTGCTTTACAATAGTAAAAATTACGTCTATATTTTTTGCCAGGCTGAAATGAAAATAAAGGAGCACAAATTCGATGACTGCTTTTGAATATCTGAAAAAAACCGAAAGACAACGCACCAATGAACTTCTGGGATTCCTGAGCTTTGCCTCGGTCTCAGCTCAATCCAAACATAACAAAGATGTAGCAGCTTGTGCCGACTGGCTAAAAGCTCATCTGACCGGGATAGGTTTTAAGACCAAACTTTACCCGACCAAAGGACATCCGGTTGTTTACGCCGAATATTTTGTAGATAAGAAATTGCCGACCGTATTGTACTATGGTCACTACGATGTGCAGCCCCCCGAACCGCTCGACCTCTGGAAAACTCCGCCGTTTAAGCCAGACATTCGTGACGGTTATTTTTATGCCCGCGGCGCGACCGATGATAAGGGTCAGACTTTTACCCATATCAAAGGGCTGGAAGCCATCATCAAGACAACAGGAACGCTGCCAATAAACGTAAAGTTTATGATAGAAGGCGAAGAAGAAATTGCCTCGGCCAACCTTCCGGCCTTTATGAAAAAAAACAAGAAGCTCTTGAAAGCTGATATCTGCGTCGTTTCTGATACCGCTCAGTTTAACAAGACAACTCCGGCCGTTACCTTTGGTCTGCGCGGGATTTCTCCGGCAGAACTATTTGTCTATGGCCCCAACCGCGACGTTCACTCCGGTTCTTTTGGCGGCTCTATTACAAATCCGGCCAATGCTCTGTGTCAAATGGTGGCGCAGCTTCATGATAAAAACGGCAAAGTGGCTATTCCGGGATTTTACAAAGATATCAAGCCAGCTTCCAAATGGGAGAGACAGCAGTTTAAGAAATTGCCGCACAGTGATGCCAAGTATCAGAAATCGCTGGGTGTGCCTGCTCTGGCGGGAGAGAAAGGGTTCTCGACTTTAGAGCGCATTTGGATTCGGCCGACTCTCGATGTCAACGGGATAACTTCAGGTTACCAAGGGGAAGGCGGCAAGACAATCATACCGGCCTACGCATCTTGTAAAATCACAATGCGGCTGGTGCCTGATATGGACCCCTATGATGTCGCCAATAAACTTGAGAAGTTCCTGAAGAAAATTGCCCCGAAATCTGTTAGAATCAAACTCAACAAATCTCCCGGTGGCAAAGGTGTCAATGT
>JADFPZ010000181.1 GCA_022562075.1 Candidatus Zixiibacteriota bacterium
GCCCCTTATTCCGGGCTGAATATATTCAGCCGCTACAAAATAATAACCAGCTTGCCTATCTCAGTCCGGCTGTCGGACTCGACCACCCAGTAGTACAAGCCGGAGACTACTCGCAGGCCGTTGCGGCTGATCAGCCCCCATTCGGCATGTCTGGCGGTCGGGTCATTAGGGTCTTTGTCATGGTGAATCTCTCTGACTAAATCGCCATCGAGTGAAAATATGCTGATAGTGCACTTCGGCGGTATATTGGCAAAATGAATTCTTCTTACTCTTTCACTCCAGCGGTCATCTTGATTTAAGCCTTCAAAACCACGAGCGCGGTAATCAGCGTCGATGCGGTACGGATTAGGATAGACAACTATTTGCAAGCTGTCCGCTCCGACTGCCGGGTCAACTATTTTGGCATAGACTTGCTGGGCATTCTCTGTAATAGATGTTTCCAATGGCTCAAGTCCTGACTTCGGCCAGCCAAAATCTATCGCTGTCACGTTGACATAATAGGCCACAGTCGGAATTATATCTTCGATGATAAACTCATACTCGAAGAATTTAAGATAACCGTCATCGGTGTAGAAATCGGCGGTGATCGAATCTGCCGGAAGTTCTCTTGGGTCGGGGGCATTGGGGAATCTCTTGGTGATTGGCGTGGTAACGCCGAACTCTGAAACATTGTGTTCATGTTTGACAAAGTAAAAGAGTGATTCAGGATAATTCGGGTGAGAGTAGGGGAAGCTCGGCCGGTATTTGAAAACATCGAACAGACTATCGTTGCAGCTGTCGGCATAGGCGCATAGGATTTCCTCAAGCGTCATCGGAAAGTCCAGCAAATCCCAGCCTGCCTCGGGCTGCTTCTCGTAGTTCCAGATATACTTGTCATAGTTTTCGATATCATACGAGGCCAACAAAGAATAACTTGTCTCGCGGTCATCGCGGGCCAGGTAAATTCTATACCCTTCAAAATCCAATAACCTGGTGAAAATATCAGGCGTTGTCTCAGACTCCTGTCCGTTGAACCTGATATTAATGCCTTTGAAAGTCGGCCTTACCCAGACTTTTGGCGCCGGCGGCGGCAGAGCCGGCCGCCAGTCGGGTACGCCGTCACCTTTGTACCAGGTAGTTTCGGCTACAGTCGCTACCCACATAGAATTCTGGTCAAGCACCGAATCAAAAACACAGACCCGAAACTCACCGGCGTAGCCGTCGTTATCGGTATCAATTCCGGGGTTATCGTAAATCCATCTGGCCCACTGGGCGTTTTTTATTAAATCAGAAAAATCCAAATTGGCGTAGTAAGCATCAATATCACCTCTATATATATTCGCCAAGTTTCTGGGGTTGGTATGAAAGTTCTCTCCCATAATGAAGGCGAGTACGATTGGCAATTCGTTTCCCGGGGCAAGGTCGAATGGACCGACTGACAAGAGATGGGTCAGGACTGTACCGTCAGAAATATCGAGCGCAATATCCTGTCTGGGATACATCCAGTTGAGATCGTACTGTCTGATAGTTGAGATATAAGCGGGGTCATAGTCAATCTCACGGTTTTGCATTATATAATACTTATTCACATCTCCCCATGGTACACCAAGTCCGCCAGTATGGAACTCTCTGAAATTTCCATTCTTTCGCGGCCCGAAATTATAGACGGGAAAGAAGTCGCCATCCCACCAATTATAGGAGACGGTATTGCCGGCAATTAAATCTATAGGTGCCGAAATTAGTTCAAGTGCACTCACGTGGCGGCAAGATGCAACTATATCACCAGTAATAGGATCAACAGTAGGCCTTTCCACAAAATTACCCTGTACCGGATCACCATCATTATCAGCGCTCCAAACGACGAATACTGTGTCCAAAAAACCACATCCCTGTGGAGAGTTAACCACAGATAGAAATCCCCCAAATTCGTCATTATCTCGGACTAACCCTTCATAAAGGTCTCCCACAGTAACTTCGAGTTCGATTCCTACATAAACATCATTGATAACATCCTTGCCAATGTTTCTTATGAGCCAGTCAAACATGACGATGTCCTCGGTGTGACTAAGCGACCAGGCATAAGACCGGTTAACAAACTCCAAACCCAGCGGCTTGTGCGGTCGAAATTTGAAATAGTCCGGAAAAATATTGACGCCTCTGGTAATTGTGTCAGTTGATACTGAAATGAAATCCTGCTCGGAAATTGAACCTTCAAATTCATCCGATGAGGGGTCTAAATTAGAGCGGGTTTCAATGTGGCCCAAGGGGTAGTCGTGTGAATGGAACTCCAAGTTGTCACCAGTTGGATAGAGCTGAAATGACGGCAACATAGAGCGCGCAGAAACCAGCGTATCGCCTTTCACAATTCCACCCACCCAGGCATAACCGAAGCCAAGATATGTTACCAGAGAATTCCTGGGGTATAAACAGCTTCCCGGGGGTATTTCAGAACCGGTTAGACAATCAGTGAACGGAAAATCAACGTTATTGCTTCCTCCGAAGTGCGGATGATTGTCGCGAACCAGGGCAATCTTACCGATATCGTGACGAACAGCGCAGAAATCCGGCGGCTGTGAAAATCCAGAGACTGGACAAATGGCAAGTGCAATTAGTATGCAGTACTTAAAGTAACCCATAAGAATTTTCAAGATTAGAGAAAGTGTGTCCTCCTGCTTATTGACGAAGCTACTAACATAATCGTTTAGTTTTTTTATCGAAAATATACCAGTTAGAATATTTTTAATATTATCCATAATATAGTTGACGAATGGATGAAAGAGAACTGGTATTTTATAAGCTCCTGTAGGGCACCATGCTGAGTCCGCCTTGGCGGATGGGGGTCGAAGGGTGCGGTCGATCCACTAATATGGAAGCCTTTTAAAAAAAAGATGTTAAATATGACAAAACGAACCCATTTTTTCGGGTGGCCCACACTTCGACTCCCTCGAGTACGCGGGACTATGTCCACTCAAGGTGACGATTATATAAAGATGGATTCCCGCCTTCGCCCCGTGACTACACGGGACTAAAGCTGGAAAGACAGACAAAAATCTCGGTCCAAGAGGTCGGTGGGTGGCTAACTCCAGTCGTTCGTGACCTGTTTCAATGACTAACTTTTAGGTTTTTCTCTGAAGCCGATTCTGGGGAAGGGGTTCACTATCGAACTGACAATATTTGTAATATGGGCGTTTATTCGCTTGAGATGCCTTGAATAAAGAGCGACTGCTACTGCGTCCTGCTGATTAATACTATCATTAGGTTTCGACAGCAAAGCCACAACTATATTCTCGCACTGTCTGGAGATACCTTCCTCTGAATTCATAATCTGCTGACCATGCTTCTTATCCTGAGTTTTCAGAACCGTAATGGCCAGGTCAAAGTTTTCTATGACAGCGGTTTCGATATCGTTAAGAGTGCTTTCAAAAGAACCGCCCAGCAGTTTGCCCGGGTGGCGCTCGGCCAGATCAACTATGTTCTTAGTGTAGTCGCCGATTCGTTCAACATCGATTACGATAGAAACCAGTATCAGTCCCGGTACCAGATTAGCATTGCCTGCTACCGTAAGATGAGTCAGAACATTGCGCCTGACCTGCCGTTCAAACTTGTTTATTTGCTTGTCTTTTTTTCTGACATCAACCGGCAGTTCGGCGGTTTCAGACTCGCGCAGGCTGTGCCTGGCGGCTTTGTACATTTCAAAATCGGTCTCCAGCATTTTCACTGTTGTTTCGTAAGCCTGATCTAACAGGTTTTCGGAGCCGAATAATTCTCTGAATTTTTTAAACATATTTTCTTACCTACTTTAATATATAAATTAGGACTGCCGGCACTACAAAAAAAGTGACCAGTATGTATACTAATGCAATTGAGCGCGATTTTTGAGTTAACTCTGCCATCTTTTCAGCAAGATAGATGGGGATATTTTTTAAGGGCCAGAATATCGCCGTGCCGTAAACGTTAAAAAGCAAATGAGCAAAGGCTATAGATACAGCTGCGTGAGAACCGGTGGACAGAGCCGCCAGGAATGCCGTTACAGTTGTGCCGATATTGGAGCCGAGCATATAGGGGTAAATTTGCCGTAACGTTACTACACCGGCACCTATCAGAGGTATCACCAAAGATGTTGAAATCGAAGAAGATTGTACCAGCACAGTCAGACCTATGCCCAGAATCAGACAAAGGACAGGGGCACGAAATATGAAGCGCTGGAAGAAATTTTCCACTTTTGACAGAATTAATGATTTGAGAAATTTTACAATGAAGCGCAAGGCCAGAAAAATGAGAATCAGGGCCACGATCGCCGTCAGAGTGCCGCTGTCTCCTAAAAAATGTGCGATTGACTTGGCCGGCGGACCGGTCAGAGCTGCCACCGGTGATGAAAACTCGGTGCCGCCAAACCCGGTCAGCAAACCCTCTACGAATCTGGCGGATTTCGAAATAAGACCAAACATCATCTCCAGAGGCAAGAAAACAGCCACACTACATAAATTAAAGAAATCATGAACTGTTGCGCCTGCAAAGGCGCGCTTAAACTCTTCGCCCCTTGAAATATGTGCCAGTGATACAATTGTATTTGTCACCGAGGTACCAATGTTGGCTCCCATAATCATCGGAACAGCGCTCTCGAATGAAATAGATGCGGTGCCTACCATGCCGACAATGATAGAAGTTGTGGTAGAAGACGACTGGATAATAGAAGTAGCCAGAACTCCGATCAACAAACCAACTATGGGGTTGGCCGTGGCCTGAAAGATAGCCTCGGCCGCCTCTTTGCCCATCAGCTTAAAGGAAACGCCCAACAGCTTAATAGCGATGACAAAAATATAAAGCAGAACGAAAAGCAAAAGTAAGCGGCCGGCAATCTCAAGTTTGCTTTCGGTAGCTGCGGTGATGCCCAGTTGCTTTATCTGCTTATTTTCAGGCATGAGTTACCAAAAATAGAGTTTTCGTCCCTTGATAGATTTTCCTGGGAATAAAAGCGGGTAAAGAATAGGTATACAAGAGTATATTCAAACGCCGCGGTTATGTTTTAGTAGTTTATTCTCATAACTTCTACTGGCAATCGCCGCAAATATGACTTAGTCCGAACGGGGGCGCAAGTATATTATTGTTCTTATTCCGAATCAAATAGCCGTTGCAGACCCATTTTTTGGGCAAAACAGAGGCTAAAATTTGCTCGACCATTAGTGGTTTTGTGTTGGAGACTGGGGGAGCAGCTATAGGCCGCGCCCTATATATTTCGGTCATTCCGGCTGATAGATGAAACAGTTAAGCCGTTGACGTGTTTGATGTTGTGGCAGCCACCAAGGGTCTGTGGCTTTCGGGCAAGGATATTGCAACACAATTAAGGCAGTTGAAATCCAGCGTGATTTTAAGGAGTGTTTTTATGAAATTAAATCAAAAAGGACTTAGCCTTTTAGAAGTCATGATAAGCATGATTCTTCTGGCGCTGGGTCTTCTTGCTATGGCTCCAATGATAGTGTTGTCCATTGAAGGAAACAATATATCGCG
>JADFPZ010000182.1 GCA_022562075.1 Candidatus Zixiibacteriota bacterium
GGCGCCGCCGATCCTCGCTGCGTGGCCGCCGACGCGACGGTGGCGCTGGGCTACAGCAAGGTGGGGCTACATGTCCTGCCAGGGGCTCAGCTCGCCGGCCGGGTGGAGGTGGTGGAGATCGGCATACCGAAGAGCGCGGAGTCTGAGGGGTGGACGGAGCTGATGACGGCCCGCTGGGCGCGATCGGTACTGCCTGAGCGGCCACCAGGGGCACACAAGGGGACGTTCGGGCGGGCGCTGGTGGTGGCGGGATCGCCGCGTTACGTGGGCGCCGCCTACCTGGCGTGCATGGGCGGCCTGCGGGCCGGCGCGGGGCTGGTGGTTCTGGCCTGCGCTTCATCGCTGTATCCGATTTTCGCCGCCAAGCTGACCGAGGCGACGTTCGAGCCGCTGCCGGACGATGAGGGCTACCTCACCGCAGAGGGGGCGCACGCGGTGGGACAGGCGCTGGGCGGAGGATACGATTCGCTTCTGGTGGGGCCGGGGCTGGGCCAGGAGAGCTACGTCCGCGCCTTCATGCGCTCCCTCCTGCCCCGCAGGGTGTTTGAAGAAATGGCCAAACAGCCCGCCGCCTGGTTGTCGGGACACGGCAACGAAGTGATGGTAGTTCTTTCAACCCGGGTACGTCTGGCAAGAAACATTGCCGGCTGTCAATTCCCCGGCTCGGCCGACAAAGAAACCAAAGAGAGGATAGTAAATTACTTTGATACTGCCAGAGAGCGCTCGGAACTGCTTAGAGATGGCATGTATTTTAAAGCTCCGGAATTTGCAGAGATTGACAAGGATTTTCTGATAGAGCGCCATCTCATTTCTCCTCTATTTCTAGATGGTGACAGTTCAAAAGCTCTTTTCATAAATAACGATGAACGTGTATCCATTATGGTCAACGAGGAAGACCACCTTCGACTGCAGGTGCTTTCACCCGGCCTTGATCCCTATGGTGCCTACGAATTGGCCAGCAAATTTGACAGAGAAATAAGCCGGTATCTCGAATATGATTTTGATGATGACTTCGGCTACCTGACCTCCTGCCCGACCAATGCCGGTACTGGTATGAGAGTTTCGGTTTTGATCCACCTGCCCGGCCTGGTCTTGACCAGAGATATAGAAAAAGTAATCAGTCGCATTACTCGCAGCGGTCTGGCCGTGCGCGGATTTTATGGAGAAGGCTCAGACGTTTTGGGAAATCTTTTCCAGGTTTCTAACCAGAATACTCTGGGTGTCTCAGAAGAAGAGATAATAGAACAGATAGAGAAGGTCACTAAAGAGATTACCGATAACGAGGCCGAGGCCAGAACACGCTTAATGGATGAAGCGGCTGATATGATGGAAGATAAAATCTGGCGGGCTTACGGTATTTTGAAAAACGCCAGAATGCTGACTACTGATGAAGTAATGAATCTTTTGTCGGCTTTGCGTCTGGGAAATGCTATGAACATTATAGATTTTATCGATGTTTCTTTGATAAATGAGATTTTGCTGTTATCCCAGCCGGCCCATCTCCAGAAATTTTACGGCAGCGAAATGGACACAAATAAGAGAGATGCCGTCAGAGCGCAAATGGTGCGTGAGAAGCTTAGTCAAATAGATAGCAGCAAAACCTGATCTTGCGATTTAAGCAGAAATTGAATATATTATAATAATAGAAAACTAAGAAAGATATTGAATATGAATGAGATGTTTACAGAAGCTGCCCGCAAGGCGATAGAATATGCCCGGGATGAAGCAGCCAGACTTAAACACGACTACATCGGCACCGAGCATCTCCTGTTGGGATTGATTCGCTTAGGCGAAGGTAAGGCGGTAGATGTCATCAACAATCTGGGGATGGAACTGACCGACCTTAAGAATTCTATTGAAGAAGTAGTGCAGCCGTCGGGCGGTACTATGACAATGGGGCAGCTGCCACTGACAGCACGTGCCAAAAAGACTCTGGAAATTTCCGGACAGGAAGCCAGAGCTTTAAAATCCAAAGATATTGATACGGAGCATATTTTATTGGCACTCTTGAAAGATGAAGAGGGCGTCGCCGCCCAGGTGCTGTCTACTTATGATATTGATTACAAAGAAGCTTATGAAGAACTTAAAAATATTCAGAGCGGTCAGCCGTCTTCGTTTAAGAAAAAGCGCAAAAAATCCAAAACACCCGCCCTGGATCACTTTGGTCGTGACTTAACAGAACTCGCCCGCCGGGGAAAACTTGACCCGATTATCGGACGGGAAGACGAAATCGAACGTGTAGCCCAGGTCTTGTCCCGTCGCAAGAAAAATAATCCGGTTTTAATCGGTGAACCGGGTGTGGGTAAAACTGCTATCGCCGAGGGACTGGCCCAGCGCATTGTCGAAAACAAAATACCGCAGACCCTCGAAAACAAAAGAGTGGTAACTCTGGATATGGCATCGCTTGTCGCAGGCACAAAATACCGCGGTCAGTTTGAAGAACGACTCAAAGCCGTCATGAATGAAATCATCAGTACCAATGACGTTATAATCTTTATTGATGAGCTGCATACTATCGTTGGTGCCGGCGGAGCAGAGGGTTCTCTCGATGCTTCAAATATTTTCAAGCCCTCACTTGCACGAGGGGAACTCCGTTGTATCGGCGCCACTACCTTAAACGAGTACCGCAAATACATTGAAAAAGACGGCGCCCTGGAAAGACGTTTTCAGATGGTCATGGTAGACCCGCCATCCGAAGAAGATACGATAAAGATTCTCAAAGGGCTGCGCTCCAAGTATGAAGAGCACCACAAGCTGATAATCTCCGACGAAGCCATAGTAGCCGCAGTCAAACTTTCCAACCGCTATATCTCGGGCAAATTCCAGCCCGATAAAGCTATTGACTTAATCGACGAAGCCGGCTCCAGAGCGCATCTGGCCAGTTATACCAGACCGGCAGAATTTACAGATATTGAAAACGAACTGACCGAACTTCAAAACAGCAAAGAGCAGGCGGTAAAGAATCAGGCTTTTGAAACAGCCGCACAGCTTCGTGACGAAATCAAAGCTAAAAAAGAAAATCTGGCGCAGCTACAAAAAGACTGGGAAGAAGCCCGCGAAAAAGATAAGACAATTTTAACAGCCGACGAAGTTGCCTCGGTCTTAGCCCAAATTACCGGCATTCCGCTTTTCCGTCTGGAAGAAAGCGAATCGAAGCGGCTCTTGCGGATGGAAGACGAGTTGAAAAAGACAATAGTCGGTCAGGATGCCGCCATTAAAATTGTTTCCAACGCTGTCAGGCGCGCCCGGGCAGGACTGGGTGACCCCCGCCGTCCGATTGGTGCATTTCTATTTTTGGGACCAACCGGTGTCGGAAAAACAGAACTAACCAGAACCTTGGCGAAGTTCCTTTTTGATGATGCCGACTCGCTCATTCGAATCGATATGTCTGAGTATATGGAAAAATTTGCTGTTTCGCGCTTGATAGGCGCTCCTCCCGGCTATGTTGGTTACGAAGAGGGGGGACAGCTTACAGAAAAAGTTCGTCGTAAACCATATTCGGTGGTGCTCCTTGACGAAATTGAAAAAGCCCACCCGGATGTCTTTAATATATTGCTGCAGCTGATGGAAGACGGTCAGTTGACCGACTCGTTCGGCCGCAAAGTGGATTTCAAAAACACTCTTATTATTCTGACCTCCAATATCGGTACCCGCCAATTAAGCGAAGGCAAAACTGTCGGGTTTGATGCTGATGGAATGGATGATTCTTTTGAGGCGATGAAAAAGAAAATCGAGGTTGAGCTCAAAAAGGTTTTCAACCCGGAGCTGCTCAACCGCATCGACGAGGTCGTCTATTTCCGCAGCCTCGAAAAGAGTCATATCAAAGAGATTATCGAGATTCTGGTGGATGATATTGCCAAACGTCTGGCCGACAAAGGAATTTCTTTCACCCTGGACGAACCTGCTAAAGACTTCCTGGTCGAAAAGGGCTACGAGCGGCAATACGGAGCGCGGCCCCTCAAAAGAGCCTTACGCAAGTACCTTGAGGACCCCTTATCAGAGGAAATTCTCGGAGGGCAATATGCCGGCGACTGTGACCTGATAATAGGGGTTGGAAATGACTGCCTCACCTTTGATTTTGATGCCTCCAAGCCAACTGCTAAGGAAAAAGCGGCCAAGTCCTGATAAAAATAAGCTGTTGCTAATTTATGGAAATTGGTTATAATCGTAGTCACCTCTATTTAGAGTAGAGGACAAATAGTGTACTTTTGAATTGAATTTTTGAGGTTTTATTATGGCACATAAAAAAGGTGTTGGTTCTACAAAAAACGGCCGTGACTCACAGGGTCAGCGGCGAGGAACCAAAATTTACGGCGGCCAGACAGTTACCGCCGGCTCTATTTTGGTGCGTCAGCTGGGCACCCCTATAAAACCCGGCCTGAATGTTGGCCTGGGTAGGGACTTTACTTTGTTTGCTAAAATCGACGGCATTGTGGAATACCAGAGAGTAGGCCGCACAGGCAAACAAGTTTCTGTCCACCCGCAGGCTTCATAACTCAGACATAATTTAGATTCCTAAAAAATATAAGCGCTGTCAATTATTAATTGGCAGCTTTTTTTGATATCGGCCTAAACAAAATGCCCGCTGAATACGTCTTTTTTATAGATTGCATTGGAAGAAATGATATATCATATTTGTAGTAAGGGAAAATGTAAACCTGATCGTAGGGAGGATTTGATGAAAAACGCTAATTATCTAGTTTCAGCATTATTGGTCTTTTCGGTTCTTTGCGGTGGAGCAAGTGCACAGCAATCTGGAGACATTGACAGTCTGCTTAAAGAATTTGGAGTTAGAGGTTCGCACCATGTTGTGACAATGCCGGTAGATATTTCTATACAGCCTGTCCAAATGCCGGGTGTCCCTGGGCCGGTAAGTTTAAAACTTACTGTCTCACCCAATTTCTGCAAGGAACTAACCAGCGTAAAAATCACTAAAATTGATAGATTGGAATATAACGGAGAAGTCGAGTGGACCTTTCCATGTGTACCCAAAGATACTTTTGAGTTAGAATTGAATGTTACTATTCCTGCCAACGATACCAGCGGACTCGAATTTGAAGTAATTTGTGATGAATGGAGTATGCCATTCTATGCTTATTTTCATACTACAGATGGGAGAGTTAAGTTCTATCAATTTAATCACCGCATTCCCTTTCCCTCCTCCAAACACAAAGCCCCTAAAAAGACCATAGATATGTCCGACCCGCCCATGACAGAACAATTGAGGCATGGGAAAATCTCTGTAGGCTACGAAGATGAAGAAGGAAATTGGATACCCGTTGACAGTATTAATAAGAATGCATTAAAACCAACAGTAAAGGGTGCACATTATAAACCAATAATTAATTATTTAGAAAATTTCTCTAAAAAGTTGCACTGGATTTTACCAGTTGTGAGAAATAGGAAAAAACTATATGATACAGAAGACAAGATAACGAACGAATATGAAGATGTAATTAATTTAACTTTAGCCCAAACACG
>JADFPZ010000011.1 GCA_022562075.1 Candidatus Zixiibacteriota bacterium
TGTAATTTTGTCAGGCTACGACCCGGTCCGCCGCGAAGTTGCCCGGATGGCTTTAGAAAAACTCGTTTCAGACGGCCGTATCCACCCGACCAGAATCGAAGAAGTCGTGG
Source organism: Candidatus Zixiibacteriota bacterium (assembly GCA_022562075.1). Classification (GTDB taxonomy): domain Bacteria; phylum Zixibacteria; class MSB-5A5; order GN15; family FEB-12; genus JACZWU01. The sequence continues at coordinate 111 of JADFPZ010000011.1, forward strand.
AAAAATCGAAGCAAGAGATGGAAGTAAAAGTCCGTGAGGCCGGCGAACAGGCCTGTTTTGAACTCAGCATCCATGGTCTTCACGAGGAAATAGTCCACCAATTGGGTAAACTTCACTTCAGAACTTCCTATGGCCAGAACGTACTGGCACACTCAAAAGAAGTCTCGATGATTTGCGGACTGATGGCAGCCGAACTCGGACTCGATGCTGTCATGGCCAAGCGCTGCGGACTGCTTCACGATTTAGGCAAGGCCATAGACCGCGAGACCGAAGGAACTCACACCCAGATCGGCGCCGAGTATCTTCGCAGATATAAAGAGCATGAGTTTGTCTCAAACGCTGCCGAGTCGCACCATGACGACGTGCCTATGATTTCTCCCTATCCGGTGCTGGTGCAGGCGGCAGATGCTATCTCTGGCTCCAGACCGGGCGCCCGCCGAGAGCCGCTGGAAGCTTATATCAAGCGGCTGAAACAGCTCGAAGAACTGGCCGACAGTTTCAAAGGCGTGGCCAAAGCCTATGCTATTCAGGCCGGCCGCGAAATTCGCGTGATAGTAGAAAATCACGAGCTTGATGATCTGGCCGCAGAAATTCTGGCCAGCGATATTGCCGAGAAAATCGAAGGTGAGATGCAGTATCCGGGGCAGATAAAAGTGACGGTTATAAGAGAGACCCGGGCTACCGAATACGCCAGATAGGGTCCCAGTGGAACCAACCTTGAAAAGTGGGCCCCGCCGCTTTCCCTCAACAGCCAGGAGGTACAGGGCCTCCTCTGAATATGACATCAACCAGATATGTCAAATCCAGAATATTCGCTAATTTCCCGTCCCCATTGACATCACTTTCCTCATCGCAAGGTCCAGAATCTCCACTGCCACGAAATATGAAATCCACCAAAAACGTCAAGTCCAGGACGTCGGCATTATTTCCGTCATAGTTGACGTCACCTCGCTCTCCGACACAGCAACTAATCTTTGTCCACCGGGCCAGGTTTGCACAAGGTTTACCTCCTGCAGTGTCAAAGCTGCCCCCCACAATCAGGCTGTTTTCGTATTCTATCAGGGCTTGTGCATATCTATCAACTCCAAGACCGATTCCCGAACCCAGAGGCGACCACGAAGAACCATCCCAGGAGGCTATACCGATGGCGGGGAAAGTTCCAGCAGAGTCAAAATCACCAACCACTATCAATTTGGCGTCATAATTGGTTAGAGCGACACCCCACGCCCACACACTGGAGGTTTCCAATCCTGTTCCTAATGCCGACCAAGACACGCCGTCCCAGGAAGCTATACTATTGGCGTGGACTACTTCAAATCCAACCCAGTCAAAGATTCCGCACGCTATCAGCTCATTGTCGTAAACAATCAGGTCGGAGACTACGCCGTACAGTAATTTTTCAAATGTTGTCCAGTTCGTATCGTTCCAAGAAGAGAAAACGTATTCCCAATTCGTTTCATAAAACAAGTATCCGGCCACTATTAAATTGTTCTCGTAAACAGTCGCGGCGAATGGCAGACTGTAAGGTCCCAAACCCAGATCGTTCCAGGTAGATCCGTCCCAGGAAAAGACGGCGCCACCGGCATCGGCATACTCGAATATAGTGAATGCTGCTGTGGCGAAGAGGTTACCTTGAAAGACTGCAAATTCATTTACCTGAACATTTAAGACCGGTTCCTCAGAATTGATTCCCTTTCCTAATAGGGTCCACGCAGACCCGTCCCAGGCGGCAACGTTATAGACTGTATCCCCAAGGACGTAGGCGCTCCCCCCGGCGATCAGTTTCCCACTGTGAACTGTCAGAGCTTCTACTCGAAATGTCGTCCCGTTTCCCAATGCCGACCAGGTGGAACCGTCCCAGGCAGCTATGTGATTGACCGTATCACCGCCGGCGAGCGTAAAATATCCCCCTGCAATCAATTTGCCATCGTAAACGGTTAAAGCACGAACTGTTCCATTCAATCCGTTTTCAGGAGTGGAAATAGAAACGTCCCAGTAAATGTCATCGGGGTCTGATGCTGAGGCACTCGAAACTTGCACCAGCAGGGCGGTACTAATGAAGAGGATTAGTATGATGATAGAATATATGAGCTTCTTCATAAATCATAATCCAGGCGGCTGGTCGGGTGGGCAATTTCTGCATGCCTCGTGCGGTGAAATGGCAAGGAAACAATCTTAAGAATGCGTTTTAGGGCAAGCAGTGAATCCTTTTCGGCCTTGTCTATTTCCATAAGTATATGGTGTTAAAAGTCTCCATACAAGACTTATTTCATCAGTCAAAGTTAGCCGGTTGTTACCTCTCAAGTCTGATAATCAAGCCTATTGCGCTTTATGCTGTAATATATTAAACTCTACTCTAAGTTATATTAAGCTAATGGTTTGGTGTATGGCGATGCACCGACCCTTCGACCCCCATCCGACAAGTCGGACTTGGGACTAATGCAGGCTCAGGGTGACGGATTCTGACGGCTGGAAGATGGATTCCCGCTTTCGCGGGAATGACAGATAATGGGCGGGAATGACAGATTTTAACATAAATCGCCTTAGAAAGTACGGGTAATGTCCGTATTCACAATTCTCTTTATTGCTGACATTTGCGGTAAGGCCGGCCGGCAGGCGACCGCACATCTGACAATCCCACTCAAAGAAAAATATGCCGCCGATTATGTCATCGCCAACGTAGAAAACTCTGCCGGCGGTTTCGGTATCACCCCCGAAATGTCTCAGAAAATATTCACTTATGGAGTCGATCTGCAAACCTCGGGCAACCATATCTGGGACAGAGTCGATATCTTAGAGTATATTGCCCAGGAACCAAGACTTCTGAGGCCGGACAATTATCCCCACGGAGTACCCGGTTCCGGCGTCTTTGTTGACCATGTCGAAGGCACCAAAATCGGAGTCTTAAACCTGATGGGCCGGACTTATATGGCAGACATAGACTGTCCTTTCAAGAAAGCCAGCCGCCAGCTGGCAGCCATGAGTGAGCAGACGAAAATCATCTTTGTCGATTTCCACGCCGAAGCTACCTCTGAGAAACAAGCTATGATGTATCACCTAAACGGCAAAGTTTCGGCTCTTATCGGCACTCATACTCATGTACCGACCGCCGACGAAAAGGTGACATCGCGAGGCACCGCCTATATAACAGATGCCGGCATGACCGGTCCTTATGATTCGGTGATCGGTATGGAAGTCGGCCCCAGCCTCGGTCGTTTTATGACCGCCATGCCCAAGCGGTTTACCACCGCCAAAGACGATGTTAAAATAGCCGGTGTGATTGTCAGAGTAGAAATAGAGACGGGCAGGGCGATAAGCATCGAACGCTACCAGTTTGGTTTTGATATTGAAGACCAGGATGCCAGCAGAGCTGCCATTTTCAATGGTGAAAAAGTGAAATCGCCGGACGCTGATTCTGAAAACGATAATGACGATGATATCGCCGAAAAGGCGTCCGAAGCATGACAGCTGCATATTATAGACGGCAAAGAAGTTTCCAAATCTATCAGGCAGGGCCTTAGGCCCCGAATCGCCAAGTTAAAAGAGAATGAAATTGTACCGGGACTGGCAGCGGTCTTAGTAGGCGACAACCCTGCTTCTCAGACTTACGTTAACAGCAAGGCCAAAGCCTGTGATAAATTAGGAATGTATTCCGAAGTCATCAGAAAGCCGGCTTCGCTCTCTCAAGAGGAGCTTATTGAAATAGTCGAAGGTCTCAATGCCAATGCTAAAATTCACGGCATCTTAGTGCAGTCGCCGCTGCCTGAGCAGATAGATGAGCCTGAAGTTACGGTTCATTTAAGCCCCGAAAAAGATGTCGACGGCTTTCACCCTTTTAACGTCGGCCAGATGCTTATCGGCCGGGGAAAGCTGCTGCCATGTACTCCTCACGGCATCATAAAACTTCTGGAGTATTATGACATTAGCACTGAGGGGAAAGAGGCAGTCGTGGTCGGCCGTTCAAATATCGTGGGAAAACCGGTAGCAGTATTGCTGATGCAAAAAGGGAAGATGGCCAATGCTACGGTTACTATTGCTCATTCCCGGACTAGTAACTTAAGAGAGGTATGCAGCCGGGCTGATATTCTTATTGCCGCTATCGGACGGGCTAATTTCATTAACGCAGATATGGTCAAAGAGGGGGCGGTTGTTATCGATGTCGGCATTAATCGCATTGACGACCCGAACACAGAAAAAGGCTACAGGCTGGTTGGCGACGTAGATTTTGAGGCAGTCAAAGAAAAAGCCTCGTATATCACCCCGGTGCCGGGTGGAGTGGGGCCGATGACTATTGCTATGCTGCTATCCAACACCGTCACAGCCGCTGAAAATATCGGCTTCTAAAAGCTCCATCGGGGTTGCCAAAAGAGCAAGCCTTGCTTAACTTTACTCTAAGTAGTTGTAACCTTACTTTAAGTACAAATCAAAACCGCCCGGCGCAAAAACAGAGGCAGGGAATATATGAAACTTAGAAACCGACCGCTAAGGAATCGCTCAAGCTCAAGTCGTTATGTTTTAATCTGTTGTCTCACAATCGCTTTAGTACTGTCATTTCAAGTGTCAATTAAGGCTGGGGAGCTTTCAATCGATAAGATAGGCAAGGACAAGCCGGCAGAAAAAAAGAAAGCAGCAAGCAAAACCAATACAATTGAACAGAAAATCTTGATCGATGCCTATATTTTGCAGGCAGACTCATTTATCAAAAAGAAATATTATGTAGCGGCCTTGGCGCTGCTGGACTTCGTAAAGAATCTGGACAGCTCGAACAAGACCGCCTTTGCTCTGGAACAGCGCATCAAAAATGACCGTGAAAAAGATATCAAAAAGTATATCCAGACCGCCACCCTGGCTGAACATAAATTCGATTATGCCGCCGCGCTCGATTCTTACTACAGAGTCTTGGAACTCAACCCATTCAACAAAGCGGCGATTGATTATCGCCGGAAACTTTTCAAAAAACTAAGCCGCAACGAGCAGCTTAATCTGGCTATTAAAAGCTATCAGCAGGGCAATAAAACCAGAGCCAGAACGCTTTTTGAGGGTGCTGTAGCAATAGAGCCAGACAACCAGTTAGCTCTCGGTTATCTCAGGCGTTTAGACAGGAGCAGTTCCAAAGCAAGCGCCCAAATCAGGACAGAGCCGGCAACTCTGGAAACCCTGCAGGCCGACAAAGAGATCTGGCCGCTTTATCTTGAAGGCTTAAAACATATGCGCGAGAAGAAATACAGTGAAGCTATCGAATCCTGGCAAAAGGTCCTCAAAGCATATCCTGACAACCTTAATACGATAAATAATATCAATCAGGCCAGTCTCAGACTCGAGGCAGAAGAAAAGAATTGACATAGCTTTAGCTGTCAAGTTTTAGTAGACTCCGAGTTTCCCCTCAGGCTTATTTTTGGCATGTTTTGGCGTGCTATAAAAGAGATCAATGCCGCCTATCCGGCCGATTACTCACAGCTTGATGAAATGAAGCGGGTGGTCAAAGAAAACTGCCTGGCTGCCGATTATTCCAGCCGCGATATTCACGCTTTGCAACTGGTCGTCGAAGAAGTAGCCACAAATATTATCAGACATTCATATAAGTATGAAAAAGGGAAAATTGCGCTAAAGCTGGTAATATATAAAAACAAGTTAGTGCTCTCTCTGACAGATTTTGGCCGTTCATTCCAGCCGGATTTCGCCGGTTCAATTGACTTAAAAAGACTTATCGAGACCGGCCGCAAAGGCGGACTTGGCTTTTACATGGTTCAGAAAATTATGGACTCAGTTGAGTACATCTCAACTCCCAGCAAGAACGAGATGCGCATGGTCAAGCGCCTCAAGCCGGAACCGGAAAGAATCGGCACTTTCGGGAGAATGATGCCGCTCAGGGTAAAATTCTCGGTCTCTACCTTTATCATACTGGCGGCTATAATAGGGGTCTCGTATTACTTTATAAATCATCAGACTACTCAGCAGGTCTACACAAATCTTAACGACAAAGTGGTCGCCCTGGGCACTACCATCGCAGACCAGACAGCCGGCTATATCTTAAACAGCCGCTCGGATGTGGAATTTGATGAACTGATAGTAAGTTACCTGCGGGCCAACCCCGAACTAAAACTAATTGTAATCACCGACACTAACAGTATTGTCTTGGCTCACTCCCAGGATATAAGAAACATACGCAAGAGTTTCGAGCCGCCTGAGTCAATGACCAGCAGTGCCATTGTTACAGAAGATAAACCTCTCAAACATTCGGCTGACTTAAACTATATGAGCATGCCGGTCAAGGCCGGCCAGAACAGGCTGGGAACGGTGCATGTTACCTTCAGTACCGCAGCTGTGGCCGAACAGCTGCTAAATGCCAGAGTAGCCATTGTCAGACTCACAATGGTTCTGCTTTTGTTCGGGATGCTGGGCATTTACCTGTTATCAAATTACTTTGTCGACCCTATCGCCAGAATCACCCGGCGGGTGAAACGGTTTACATCCGGCGAATCCGAATCAGAGCTGCCGCTGGAAGGGGCCGAGGAATTCTTTGAAATCTCCAGAGCTTTTAATCAGATGATAACCCGTATCAATCGGGACCGTAAAATTGCCATAGAGCAGGAGGGAGTGGCCAAAGAGATAGAAGTTGCCTCGCAGATTCAAAAGGCGCTTCTGCCCAAAAAGCTGCCTCTGCTGCCAGGATTAGAGCTTGATGCCTACTACAAATCTGCCTCGAAGGTTGGTGGAGACCTTTATGATGTTATGGAAGTGGGCGACAAAAAATACTGCCTGGTCATTGCCGATGTTTCAGGAAAAGGGGTGCCGGCTTCGATGGTCATGTCAATGCTCCGCACGGTTCTGCGTATTTATTCTCAAGGTCAGTCTTCAGCCAAAAAAGTATTGCTCAAGACCAATGCTTACTTAAAAGACAACATCCCCCCGGGGATTTTTATCACTGTCTTTGTCATACTCTATGAATCAGACAAGAAAGTCATGACAGCAGTATCTGCCGGTCATAACCCGATGCTCTACCGCAACGGCAAAAGCGGGCTAATTGAGCGAATTAATCCGGGAGGAATGCCGCTGGGAATGCCGGGCAAGTCCGAAGATGATTTTGCCAGAAGTCTCAAAGAAGTAAAACTCGAAATCGGAAGAGGCGACACCTTCCTGTTATATACCGACGGAGTCACCGAAACTTCTGATAGCGAAGGGGTCCAGTTCGGCATAGACAGGCTGCTGGAAACCTTTGACGGGGTAACTATGAGTCTTAACGGCAACTCGGTCAGTAAGCTGTCATCAAAGATCATCCGGAAACTGAAGAAATATTCGGGGGACAAACCATTCTCTGATGATATTACAATGCTGCTGGGCCGTTTTGGATCTCCTCCTAAAAAGAAAACTGACTCAAAAAAGATAATATTAAGAGCGCTTGCAGAAAATAGAGCCTGAGCAGTTTTAGAAAACAGATAGACATTTTTGTGTTTCAAATTTATCGGTTTTGAGATATATTCATAGGTAGTTATGGCAAATCTTTCAATATCATTGTCAGAGTCTGACAAGAGCAAAGTTTCTGAGATACGGGTTGATGGCGTTATTGACACAACTACATCAACGGAGCTTGAAGAAACCATAGATTCGCTTTTAAGTCGCGGACGTTTTCAGATTATTCTGGATCTGGCCGGCGTCGATTATATCTCTTCGGCAGGCTGGGGAGTGTTAATTTCAAAGATTGGGAATATACGCGACAATAACGGCGACATTCTGCTGGCCGGTATGGTAACTAATGTCCTGGAGGTCTATGAACTTCTGGAATTCGACAGTGTCCTGAAGCATTTTGAATCTATTGAAAGTGCCCGCAGTTCTCTGGGAGTTGAAAGCGAGAGGGAGCTCTCAAAAAAAAAAGAGCCACAGGTAAACCGTCTAAAAGTAATAGAAAGCTTAAGTAATAATGGAAGCAGCCCTGAGTTTTTTAGCATTGGAGAAGTTAGAGAAGATTCTGAGGACAAACTTCTGGTGAGCGCAATTTTGCGTGACCCTTTTCAGACGATCGGCGAGCTGGCCGAGCAGATAAATATTGATTCTAATACAAGCTCTGTAGGCTGGTGGAGGGTCTTCAAACTCTTGAGGAAAAACAAACTGTTATCGAGGCGCTCCCGGTTCAGGCTGACAAGGCAAAAGCAATTTCAGCATTAGGTTAAACAAAATTTTATAAGGCTATCCCGGGGAGGGATAGGCGGGGCATTTATGAGAATAGAAATCATCCTGATTATAGCCTTAGCTGTTTTAGTTATTCTGCTTTCGGTTTTTCTGCTCATTCGTGTAAAAAGAGAGAAACAGCTGCTCGGTCTGCTGGGTAAAATGAACCTGCCGGAGTTTTCCGATTTCCTGCGCAGCAATAGTTCAGTCGGCAATATTCAGGCCGTGGCCGGCAAAGTATCCACTCTGCTGAGTACTCTGTTTGGCTGCAGCAAGATAATTTTTTTAAGAAAGAAAAGGGGACTTTTGGAGCTCAACTTTTATCACGGCATCAAGAATTTTAATCGCTCAGATTTTCGTATCCGTTTCAGCAATAAATTGGGCGGACTTTTCAGCGAAGATTTCCTGCCTCGAAACGTAAACAAGCTGAAATCAATTGTTTCTGAAGAATTTCTGCTGATGCTCGACAATTTAGGGCTGGACACCTATTTTCCCGTCTATTGGCGCAGCAACCTCTACGGTGTATATTTTGTCAGCAGTAATCTGGAAACTAAGTCGCCCTCGTTCACTTTGCTGGTGGCAAGTCTGGCACATTCCTTGTCTGCCGCCTACCACATCAAATGGCACGAATCAAGGTATTTGAATCTCGAGAAAAAATTGGAAACGAATACACTTGAAAGAGAAAAAGCGAGCCCCAAGGAAGCAAGCCCGGGCCTGGTTTCTGAAGATCTGCTGGCACTGGCGAAAATAAGAAATTCTGATAAACTGTTAAAGGCGGTCATGGAGCCGCTCAGTAGAAGACTCGGTACCAGCAAAGTGGTGCTGGCGCATATTTCCGGCAAGCACAATAGTTCAGGTCTGCAGCGGCCTCCTAAAACGAAGAATTCATTTTCCACACCCGCAGATTCTGTTCTCGAAAACCTGTTAAAGATGGTCAAAGGCAAAAGCCCTCAGCCTCTGAATGAAATTAATAGTCAGAACGAAACTTTGGACCGCTGGCTTGAGGAAGTGCAAAGCAGCGGCTTTACCCATGCTCTTGAATTCGATCTGGATCCAAGCGAAAGAGGTGTTTTATTATGGGAATGTCACGGTCAACCCGGCCAAGTCAAAAATCAGCTAATTCAGTTTAGGTCTTATGCCTCAGACCTGATGACTACCGCCAAAGCCTACGAGATAGCCGAGGAGCTTTCTTTTACAGATGCTTTGACAGGTCTGGCCAATCAAAGATATTTGTACAAGCGTCTGAGAGAAGAGATAAGCCGCGCCAAACGATTCAAAAGACATCTTGCATTTGTACTTTTTGATCTGGATGAATTAAAAACGGTCAACGATTCTTTTGGTCATCAGGCCGGAGATACAGTCTTGAAACAGGTAGGACAGTCCCTCAAAAAGTCTATCAGAGAAATCGATATCATAGCCCGTTACGGCGGAGATGAATTTTGTGTAATTATGCCCGAAGCCGACAGCCAGACCTGTGCCAAATTTATGGACAGAATCCTCAAAACTATCTCCAAGACCAGAATTATGCTGGAGAATTCATCTGAACCTCTTTATTGCACTGTTTCCCTGGGAGGAGCAGTGTTTCCGATTCATGCCTCAGATGGAAAAAGCCTCGTTTATAAGGCTGATATGGCCCTTTTGAAAGCTAAAAACAGCGGCCGCAACCGCTATTTCATGTATACTGCCGAATCCTCCGATAATCTCTCCTGAAAATTCTTTGCCATACAATCGATTACTCCATTAAACTCTTTGCTTCGTATTGCCGATTTTATAAAGGATAATGAGCTTTAAGTAAATATCCCCAAACAGGGATCAGAATACAGGTAGGCATAATGGAAACCTTTAGAATCAATAGCAAGCTAATCGAAAACGAAAAAGAGATTCTCATACAGACATCAAATAATCCTGAGGAAGGTACAATATCTTCGACCATCTATATCGACGGTGTCTTAACTGAGCTTTTCAAAATGCCTCACCCCTTAGAGGAAAACCCCGACAAGATAATGTCTTTAGTCAGGTCTACTCATGGTGAAAGAAAAGAAGAACTTGAGGCTCTGCTGGCTGCCTACCGGGGAGCGTTATCAAGCAGCGAAGCCAAAGAGATCAGCGAGCTTGGGCTGGCTCTTTACTTCAAGAGATTTTATGTAGAAGCCAAAGACCTGCTTCGCTCGGCAGTTACCCTGGACCCGGAATGCCACTCTGCCCGGCAGACTCTGGCATTAGTTGAAATGGAACTGGGGAATCTGGAAAGCGCCGAAAAAAATGCCGCCGAGTCAGTTACGCAGTGTCCCACTTACGCTGATTATCATAATACTCTTGGTGAGATTCATCTGGTCCAGGAAGACTATGAAAAAGCAGTTTCGGCTTTCAGCGAAGCAATAAAAATCAATCTCTATTACTCCAGAGCCTATTTTAATCTGGGCATCAGCATGCTGCATAGAATAGTTTCAGACTCCAAGGCTGAAACTGCTTCAAATGAAATGAATCGCTGCCTGGATGCTTTCCGGAAGTCAGCCATGATAGACAGCGAGTATGCCATCTCCCCTTATGAACAGGCTCTTAAAGCTCTCGAAGATTCTCAGTATTCCAGAGCTTTAGAGCAGTTTCTGGCAGTAGGGCAGAAAGTAAAAGAGAAAATCAGAGCCGACCAGGCCTCATATTTCATGCACTTTATTGTTTTAAGAGATGCGGCCGAAGATGCTTCGGTTGAATCCCGCATCCAATATCTCGAATCTGAGATTAATAAGAACCCGTCCTACGTTGATTTGTATGCAGAACTTGCCAAATCCTATCTTGAGCAGTCGAAGAAATACTGGCAAAGAGGGATATCTATGTACCGCAAAACCCTGAAACTGAACCCGGGCTATGGTAGCGCCAGACGTTGTTTGGAAGAGGCGGAAAAAAGGTACGGAGAGATCTGCAATACCCTGGATATTATAGCGGCGCGCTCCTGAATATTACTCTTAAAGTAATACTTTCAATTCTTGCCCTAATCAGAAATTGGCTAATCATTAGTCCGACTTATCTCACTCCATTAATCGTCATAAAATATTCTTGACTCTCAGGTGTATAAGTGTAGACTGAAGCAATAGGAATTTCACCAAATCGGGAGTTTAATATGAAACGAATAGTCATAACCTGCCTTTTGATAATTTTTGCTGTTAGTATAGCTGATGCCGGTCGCCGCAGACCGCAATCAGGGAAAGTCAAAGATAAAGTTTATGTAGACAGTAAATACGGTTTCAAAATTACTATAGACGAAGGCTGGAAGCCTTCGCTTCGTAAAGAAAACGACAATTACCGCCTTCTTTTGACCAAGAGAAAATACGAGATTCCTGCAGAATATATCAATGCCCCTGATTATACCCAAATTCCGAGAATCATTATCTGGACAGACACAACTTCTCTGCCGACATTCGCCTTTCTTGATTCGCTGGTCAGCAAAACATGGAATACCAAGCAGAAAAAAGAGCTATTGAAAGAGTTTGAAATTATAGCTTCGGATATTTCATCCGGTTCCCGGCGGGAAAAATTTGTTCCCAGAGGACGCAAGCCGGTTAAGCTCAGCGGAGAGCAGGCCATCTTGTGGCAGGCAAAATCCACTTATGTTAAGGAAGTGGCCGTTACTTCTTCGGGACTGGCCAGTAAAAGAGTCTATGGAGCATATGGCGGGGCGATTGTCGTTGTCAAAAAAGGGAACAGGGCTTTTGTCTTTCACCTGATGACAGAGTGGGCCTATTTTGAAAATAATTTAAAAGAAGCTCTGGGTATTATTTCCACTTTTGAGTTTTCAGGCGAAAGCAAAAAAGAAAAGACTGACAAAAGCGAGGGTTAACTGCCCAGAATTGTGATTGTCTACGGGTGATTTTCTTTTTAATTGACCCTCAGGCAGAGCCGTAGTATCGTAAAATTCTGTCATATACTTGAAGGAATTCCGGAGGAATCATGTGGGCACTTAGAGCGATTCTAATAGTTTTTGTAATAGTCTGTGTTGTCGCATTCGCGTATCATAATTCAAGTCCAGCTGAAATAGTCAATGTAGACCTGATTTTTGCCAAGTACATCGAAGTACCGCTGGTTATAGTTGTCTTCTGGTCGTTTTTATCAGGACTTTTGGTCTCACTTCTGATTTTCATTCTGGTTTATTTACGGCAGTCTGTTCAGATTCACGGTCTCCACAAAAATGTCAGGGCGCTTGAGTCCGAAGTTACCGCCCTGCGTAACAGACCCATTGAAGAGTCTGCGGAGCTTCTTAAAGGGGAAGATGAGAAAGCCTCGGGAGTCAGCTCAACCCTGGTAGAGTCGCAAGATCAATGATAGAATATATTCTCATTTTTGTACTTCTTTTTGTAGTAACAGTCGGTCTCTATGCCTTATACAGCAAATACGTTGACAAGAAGTCCAGCAATGAATCCGGAGTTTATGTTAAAGCTCTGCAGGATCTGCTTGATGGCCGAATAGAGTCAGCCTTTTCAAATCTTCGCCAGACTGTAAGTGAAGATTCAAGCAACATCGATGCTTACCTTCGCCTTGGTCAGATACTGCGTGAACATGGTAAACCGGAGCGGGCACTTCAGGTTCATAAAGACCTGACACTGAGAGATGGCTTAGCAGCCACTCAAAAAGCCACAGTCTTAAGAGAACTCTTTTTAGATTACAGTACGTTAAAAGATACAGACATGGCAGAAGCTGCCTTAAAGGAACTCCTCTCTTATGACTCCGGTAATCGCTGGGGACATATGAAGCTCCTGGAACTCCAGAAGGCAGAATCCAAATGGGAAGAAGCATACGACAGCGCCGTAACAATTTTAAGACTTGAATCGGATAAATCAAAAAAACCCCTGGCAGTCTTTAAGTACAATATCGGAATGGATCTTACCAGGAAACGTGATTATCACAAAGCACGGGTTCTTTTCAAAGAAGCGCTGGGACTTGACCCTAAATACAGCGAGGCCTTTATAGCGATCGGTGATTCTTATGCTCAGGAAGAACGTTATGAAGACGCGGTTAATTTTTGGGAGAAACTAATAGAGGCTGTTCCCTGCGATGGCGGCCGGGTGATTGACAGACTGAAAAGGTCTCTGTTTGACCTGGGACGATTTGGCGACATAGAATCTATCTGCGAAAAGATACTCGAGCAGGTTCCCGCTGATAGAAAAGCAAAATTAACTCTGGCAGAAATTCATAAGAAAAAAGGTGAATTGGATTCTGCCGAACGGCTGCTATTTGATCTGGTCGAAGAGTCCCCCAAAGATGTCAATATCGTAATGCAGCTGGTGCGCCTTTATTTGGAAAAAAACGAAAACGAAAAATTGGACCGTCTCTTTAGAAACATAGAAAAGCAAACAAAAGCAGCAGCCGGTCAGCTTAACCAGGACAATGATGTTAAGGCTGCTTCTACCCAGGGGTAGAACTGTTTTAATATTTCTGAGAATCGAATATGAGAAAATTCTTTTTAGCCTGTGCTCTGTTAGTTATTTCGGTAGGAGATGTAAACTCCGGCGATATCTACTCTATGATAAAAAACGGGGATATTGATGCTGCCCGTGACTCCCTCTCAAAACTTTCCACGGCAGCACAACGTGACGGTAATTACCTGTTCTATTTGTCATTGGTTGAGCGCCATGCTCAAAAGTCGGTGGAACTGATGGAAGCAGCCGAAAAGGCGGGCGTCTCAGCAATTTATCGTGAGGAAATCAAATATCGGCTGGCTCAATTCATGATACTAAGTGGAAATACCAGAAGGGCCTCAAAAATCACTACAAACTATCTGACTCAGCATGAAGGAGGCAAGCGTCGCCCGCAGTTCATGAGATATTCGGCGCTGATAGATGAACAGGAAAAACGCTACGAGGCGGCTATCAGACAAATTGACAGATTCCTGCTGCAGTATGATTCAGACAACCTGCAGACGCTGGGGCAAATCGACAAAGCCCGCATTATGATGTCGCACAGGAAAACAATTGCAGCCCGTGTATTGCTACGCAAACTCTCCAGTAAAAAATCGGGCGAGGGAGTGGCGCCGGCCCTGTACTACCTGACTCTTGATGCCACCAATAGAAAGCGCACCGATGACGCTGTGTTTTTCTATAACTTACTTAAAGAAGGTTACCCGGCCTCAATCGGTCTTGATGCCCTCTTAGATAATATGTCCGGTCTCAGCAGCTACTCCAAAAGGGAAAGAATTGCAGACCAAAGAACCGGAACTTATTATTCGGTTCAGCTCGGTGTTTTTGCCGACAGGAAAAATGCCGAGCGTTTTTCCAAAAAATTCAAGAAGTATGGACACAAAGTAGAGATTAAATCAAAGTCTATCTCAGGCAGAACTTACCGCGTAGTATATGTCGGCCGATTCAATTCCTATGAGGCGGCGGCAATATTTGAACAAAAATTAGAAGCTGAGCATAAGGAAGTATTTCAGGTCGTTGCTCGATGAGACCAACTGCAGACAGTTCGAAATCTAAAGATTCTCCGATGATGAGGCAATTTCACGCTATCAAAGAGAAACATCCGGATAAAATACTTTTTTTCAGAATGGGGGATTTTTATGAGATGTTCGGCGAAGACGCCATCAAAGCTGCTCCCATTCTTGGCATAGCTCTGACATCAAGGTCAAAAGGAAACTCCGAAAAAATTCCGCTGGCAGGCGTGCCGTACCATTCCTATGAAAAATATCTGGACAAGCTGCTTAAACATGGAGAAAAAGTCGTCATAGTCGAACAGGTCGAAGACCCCAAAGAGGCCAAAGGCTTAGTCAAAAGAGAGATTGTTGAGATTTTGACTCCCGGCACAGCCGCCGTGGAGATTTCAGAAACTACCGCTTCACTCTGTCTGGTGGCCTTGTGCAAAAGTGACAGAAATAAAATTGGTCTGGCGGCACTGGACATATCGACCGGCACGTTTTTCGTGGATGAAGGAAACATTGGCGACCTTTCTGAGAGGCTCAAAGTGCTGGAACCCTCCGAGATTCTTTATCCTGACGACTACGACCTTGAGCAGTTCAAGCGGGAGTTTGGTCTAACTAACGGTTCAGCTAATTTTACAAAAATGGGCAGCTGGAATTTTGAAAGCAAAACTGCCCAGAGAGAATTGACCGAGCATTTTGGAACCAGTTCACTCGATGGCTTTGGACTGGAAAATGCACGTCTGGCTATCGGCGCTGCCGGAGCGATATTCCGCTACTTAAAAGAAAACCACCGGCAGCAGCTCTCACATATCAGCAAAATCACGCGCTTTGATAATAACGAGTTGATGGCGCTTGATTATTCTACCGTAAGGAATCTGGAACTGATAAAGAACATTTCAAACTCCACCGAAGAAAACACTCTCTTTTCGGTGATGAACCATTGCTATACTGCGGCCGGTGCGCGAAGGCTGCAATCAGCGCTGCTTCGTCCGTTTATAGTAAAGGCCAGAATTGAACGTCGATTGTCTGGTGTTGCCGAGCTGCTAAAAAACAACCGCCTCCAGACAGCTATCAGAAATCTTACCAAAGGATTGCCGGACCTTGAAAAACTTGGCGGCAAACTTGGCATAGGCAAACTCAATCCGCGCCAGATGTCTGCTATCAAAGACGCCCTTGAAATATCGCTTGAACTAAAGAGCACACTGGAAAAGGCATCGAGCCCCCATCTTATCAAGATCGGTCCTGCGCTGCCTGAATGTTCTGAGCTTATCAGAAAAATCAGCGCGGCTCTATCCGATGAACTGCCGCTTTTAACTAGCGGCGGCAAAATCATAAAGCGCGGCTTTTCAAGCGAACTTGACGACTTAAACGACTCGATCAAAGAAGCCAGACTGTATATCGCTTCACTTCAGAAAATCGAAAGAGAAAAAACCGGTATCAATACGTTGAGAGTAGGCTTTAATAAAGTCTTTGGATATTATCTGGAAGTCACCCGCTTAAATGCGCACTTGGTGCCTGACGATTATATCAGAAAACAAACGTTGGTCAATGCCGAGCGTTACATTACGCCTGAGCTAAAAGAAAAAGAGAGCCTGATATTTTCTGCCGAAGAAAAAATCTTTGCGCTGGAATCGAGACTTTATCAGGAACTGCTAAACTATGCCGAGACTCACATGGCCGATATCATGCTTACTGCCGAGCTGTTAGCAGAGATTGATCTCGTTTCGGCTCTGGCAGATGTGGCGGCCCAAAATAACTACTGCCGCCCGGAGATTTTCGAAGACACCAGACTGGAGATAAAAAACGGACGGCATCCGGTAATCGAAACCGTCATCCCTTCAGGCTCGTTTGTGGCCAATGACCTGGCGCTAAACAGCAGCGACAGGAGACAGATAATTCTTACCGGCCCCAATATGTCCGGCAAATCGACCTACTTACGGCAAATCGGACATATAATTATCATGGCCCAGATAGGCTCGTTCGTACCGGCCGACTCGGCAGAAATCGGTCTGGTAGACCGGGTTTTCACCAGAGTTGGTACTATGGATAATCTGGCCAGAGGGCAGTCGACTTTCTTGGTTGAAATGATAGAAGCTGCCAATATTTTAAATAATGCGACTGACAAGTCTGTCGTTCTTTTAGACGAAGTCGGCCGGGGAACTTCTACCTTCGACGGTCTCTCAGTCGCCTGGGCTGTGGCAGAATTCATAAATGACGAACTTAATTCGCGAACAATTTTTGCCACCCACTACCATGAACTGACCGGCCTGGCTCAGATTTATGAAAAGATTCACAACTATCAGGTCTCGGTAAAAAAGTGGGAAGACAAGGTTGTCTTTTTACACAAGATTATCGAAGGGGGCTGTGACGACTCCTACGGTATCGAAGTTGCCAGGTTAGCCGGTCTGCCCAGAAAAGCTCTCAGCCGGGCCAGACAAATCCTGAAACTGCTGGAGTCAGGCAAATTTATCAAAAGCGAACTTGGCCGCGAAATATATCAGGCAAAAGTGCAGACATCGCTTTTTGACAGACCCAGCTCTAAGGTTGAATCGAGACTGAAAGATACGGAAATTGAGACCATGACACCTGTCGAAGCTTTTAATCTCTTGCAGGAATTAAAAGAAGAGTTAAACTAAAATTTATGGCTGAAGTTAAAACATTTGTAAAACGTTGGATAAAGCCGCTGCCTAAAAACGTAATCAATAAGATTGCCGCCGGCGAAGTAGTGGAACGGCCGGCTTCGGTCTTAAAAGAACTGGTAGAAAATGCGGTCGATGCCGGCTCGGATAGAATCGAGATTGTCATAGAAAAATCCGGCTCTACATTGATACGGGTAGTTGATAACGGCTGCGGCATAGACGAAGAGCAGTTAGAGATAGCCTTTTCGCGTCATGCAACTTCGAAAATAACCAATTTCTCAGACTTAGACCGTCTCTCAAGTTATGGCTTTCGCGGCGAAGCGCTGCCTTCTATCGCTTCAGTCTCAAGGCTTCGCATGGTATCCCGTACGCCTGATTCAGATGCAGGCACCGAGATAATAATTGAGGGAGGCATTCTCCAGTCGAAAAAACCGATTGCCGCTCAGGTTGGCACCACCATCGAAGTTGAGGATCTGTTTTTTAATACACCCGCCCGCAGAAAATTTCTTAAGTCACAATCAACTGAAACCAGGCACCTGGCCCGTACAGCTACGGCTATGGCTATCAGCAGTTACCGCATTGGTTTTTCAGCAACACTGAATGGCAAAAAGATTTTCGTGCTTAAGCCGGATAATTCTTTAAGCGACCGGGCTACAGCTCTATTGGGGAATGATTATAAGTTTATCGCAGTCAAGGGACAGCTCGGACCAGTGCGCCTTGAAGGCGCTATATGTCTGCCGGAAAACGTACGCAACAATCGCTATGGCCAGTATCTTTTTATTAATGGCCGCTTTATATTATCTCCCACTATATTACATGCCTGGGTCTCCGGCTATGGCGAGCTGATTCCGCGCGGTCTGTTTCCTGTCGGGGCGCTGCTGCTGACCATCGACCCCACCCAGGTTGATGTCAACGTGCATCCATCGAAAACCGAAGTGCGTCTGGCGCATGAACGAGAAGTCTACGATGCTGTCAAGAAGCTTATTGCCGAATCTCTAAGACAGGATGGCATTATTCCGAATTTGAGACCGATTGCCCAGCAGCAGGGTATTTCAATCTCGGACTCTAGCTCAAATCAGAAAGATTATAATTCGATCTCCGGAATCGTCAACAATGCTGCTGCCACACCCGGGTTGATATCGCGGCTATATAAGACGGTAGCCATAGCTGATTCAAATCGACAGGTAGAAATCGACAAGAACACTGGTGAACTGATCACTCCATCAAATGTTGTCGAACCAGACTTTGGTCCTGCCTCCGGTTTTAGATTCATAGGCAGATTTGATAATCTCTACTTGTTAATCGCAGCAGGCGATGCGCTCTTTATAATAGACCAGCATACTGCCCACGAGAGAGTCTTGTACGAAGAGATGCTTGAAAAAGTTGAAAAACAAGCGGTCAATGCCCAGCATTTATTATTTCCGGTACAAGTAGAGCTTGACCCGGAGCAGTACGCCGTCTTTGAAGAGTCGCTCGAATTGTTAAACGGCAGCGGTTTTACGGTATCTCCCTTTGGTGGCCGGATGGTTAATATCGAAGCCGTGCCGGCCATAATGTCCAAAAAATCTCCGGAGAAAATGTTCAGCAAAGTAATCGACGACATCATGTCGCTTCGTAAAACCGGCTACGACATCAAAAAAGCAATGGCGCAATCAATCGCCTGCCGCTCAGCAGTCATGGCCGGTGACTTTCTCACTGAAGCTGAAGCTATCGGGCTGATGGAGCAGCTCTTGAAATGCAAAGACCGTTACAGCTGTCCGCATGGCCGACCTACTTTTTTGCGCTTCAGCCGCAAAGACCTGGATAGACAATTCGGCCGCACATAAAGCCCGCTTCGTTTTTATGTCAAAGTCCAGCGGCATAATAATTCCGATAATCTGCGGCCCGACCGGTTCCGGGAAGACATCGATAGCGCTTCACTTAGCCAGAGATTTCCCTATTGAAATTATCTCAGCAGACTCACGTCAGGTTATTCGAAAACTTGATATCGGTACTGCCAAGCCGACCAAAGAAGAACAAGAGTCCGTCCCTTTTCATCTTATTGATATAATCGAGCCGGGTGAAAAATATACGGCGTTTAAATTTATTGAAGACGCCGAAAAAGCAATATCTGATATTTTGGGCAGGGGCAAGTTGCCTGTTTTGGTCGGCGGAACCGGCCTCTATCTCAAAGCGTTAACAGTCGGGATTTTGAAAATAGAAAACGAGAATATTGAAATCAGAAGTGAACTTGAAAGAGAGCTTGCAGAAAAAGGCAGCGAAGAGATGTACCGCCAGCTTTGTGAAATTGATGCGGAGGAAGCAGAAAAGTTTCATCCTCATAACAAAGTCCGCATTTTGAGAGCTTTGGAAATATACAGACTTACAGGACGGCCAAAGTCGGAGCTTGTGAAAAGCTCGGACTATAACAAGAGCTCCTACAATTTTAAGCATTACTGTCTTTTACCTGACAGAGAAAAGCTTTACAAAAAGATTGAAGAAAGAGTAGAAAAAATGATAGCAGACGGCCTGTTAGATGAGATAAAGAGCTTAGCTGCCATGAATTTTATAGAACCGGTCAGAAGCATGCACGTAATAGGTTATGATGAACTGATAAAGTATCTGGATGGTGTGTTGTCATTGGAAGAAGCTCTGGCAATGATAAAACAAAACAGCCGCAGATATGCTAAGCGGCAGTTCACCTGGTTCAGGAACCAGTTGGAGGGAGAGTTTTTTGTGGATAGTACAAGTCTAATAGCACAATTTAACAGTGACTATGCAAATTTTGAACAATAGCCACCCAAAACCAGCCTATTCGAATAACAGTTATGTGTTATATAGCAATGGCTTAGCTAAAAGAAGTCAAGGTCTAACCTGGCCGCGCCGATAAATAGCATAACTGATTACAGGATGTAACTTTAATAATTAAAGGTGCTTATGAGAATTTTTAGAAAATTTTTGATATATCTGACAGTCTCAATATTGGCAGCAGCGCTGATTTCAGGCTGCGGCGGGGCCAAGTCCAAATCGTCACCGACTCTTTACGCCAAGCCTAAAACAGAGAACAAGAGCTCATCGGATAAAGAGAAATCTGACGGGCAGGAGCAGATTAATAAGAAGACTGTAGTAGTTCCCAGAGGGGATAGTCGCCAGACTTCTTCAGACAATTCCCAGACAGCGGTAGATACCACCGGGTCAGGTAAATTGTCTGCCTCGGCAAAACTCAGGAGCCACCGGCAGCAGCCTCCGGTAGTCCCTTATCGGGAGTTCGATCTGGCCGACAGCGAAGATCTGGCTTCGGCTGTGGATGACGACATCTGGCGTCAGCTTGATCTGGCTGATGAGTACCATGCTCTGGGAGTAATTGCCAACCGCGAAGGCAGCTGGGAAGAAGCTCAATACTATTTTGAAAAAGGCTTTAAAATTCTGGCAACTCTGGATATTGAAGCTGACCGGGAGCCCTCACCCGAAGCTACCAAGTACACTCAGATCTTAAACAATACAGTTGCCGATTACCGGGTCGCTCTGCGTTCACTGGGACGGTTGGAAGAAAACGTTTCCGCCTCGGTATTAGTCGAGCGCTTCGGAGATTTAGGAGCCAATCTTAAAGATACTATCGCTGTCTATAGCACAGAAGTTCGAAGGGCAAAGTATGATATACCAGTTGTATTTAATGACAGGGTTAGAAGATCTATCGTCTATTTTCAGACTGTGGCCCATGATGCTTTCGTGAAATATCTGAAGCGCTCTAAGAAATATACGCCAATGATGAAGAGGATACTTAGAGAGCACGGACTCCCTGATGATTTGATTTACTTGTCCTTGGTTGAATCAGGTTATAATCCCAATGCTTATTCCTGGGCCAGAGCGATGGGGCTGTGGCAGTTTATATCTTCCACCGGAAGAATGTATGGTCTTAAAAGAAGCTGGTGGATTGATGAACGCAAAGATCCGATTAAGTCGACTCATGCCGCCTGCGTATTTTTAAAAGAGTTGTATACCAAGTACGGCAGCTGGCAACTGGCCATGGCTGCTTACAACGGCGGACCGGGACGAGTCAGCAGAACCATTAAAAAACAAAAAACCAGAGATTTTTGGAAATTGAGACTCCGCCGCCAGACCATGGATTATGTGCCGCTAATAATGGCCGCTACCATAATTGCCAAGAACCCCGAAAGATACGGATTCCATGTTACCGATTTCGAACCGGAAGTCGTCTGGGAAGAAGTCAAAATCGACCGCTGCCTTGACCTCAAAACGGTTGCCAAAGGGGTAGGTTGTTCGCTTAGCGAATTGAAAAGGCTCAACCCGGAACTACTCAGAAATTATACTCCGCCCAGCGCCAAGCATTACCTGCTGAAAATTCCTGTAGGAAAATCAGAAAAATTCTGGACTGCCTATCCCAAGATGCAGTCGCCCAAAGAGACCAGCTGGGTCAGGCATAAAATCAGAAGGGGCGAAACAGTCTCGACAATTGCCTCCCGCTATGGCGTCTCACAGTATGCTATACTTGAAGCTAACAATCTGCGCAGCTCAAGAATTTATTCCGGGAAAACTCTCATTGTGCCGGTGCCGCTTGACCGCAGCTATAGATCCTCTAAAAAGCGAAGCTATGCGAAATACTCTGCAAACAATTCTATCTATGTCGTACGCTCCGGGGATACCATGTGGGATATTGCCAGGGCTTTCGGAACAACCGTATCGGCGCTTCGCAGATCCAACTCCATAGGCCGTGGTTCAAGAATTTATGTCGGGCAGAAATTAAGAATTCCGTCCAGTGCGACTAACATTAAAAGGAAAAACACAGCCTCGCCGCAGCCGCAAATAGCAGCCCAGCGGCGCTCCACTTCCACCAGGAAAACTGCCAGCTACAAAGTACGTCGGGGTGACACTCTCTGGGATATAGCCAGAAAATATGGAACTACTACTGCCACCATAAGAGCCTTAAACGGGCTGGGTCGCTCAAGTAGAATTTATCCGGGACAAATACTTGAAATTCGGGGAAGTTCTGATTATATATCCCATAGAATAAGAAGGGGTGAAACATTGAGTACTATAGCCCGAAAGTATTCAACATCAATTGCCAAGATTATGGCTCACAATAATATTGACAACCCCAATCAGATTTCTGTCGGGTACAGACTAAGGATTTATACCAGATAGATGGCCAGGAAAAGAGACATAATAATTGGCGTCATCATTGCCGGCTCATTCATAGTTGCTTTTGGTTTTTTTGCACTGATGATGGTAGGATTCATGGGCGGCTCGAGAGATTTTACTTTTGCCGGACTGGGCGAGAGTATTGGTGTAATTGAAGTATATGGAACGATCACAGATGCCAGCAGCCGGCCGGTCATAAAACAGCTCAAAAAATGGACTGATAATAGTTCCATAAAAGGTATAGTTATTCATATTAATTCCCCCGGTGGGGGAGTGGCAGCTTCACAGGAATTGTACGATGCTATTTTACGTACTCGCGAAAAAAAAATTGTAGTTGCCTCGATGGCTTCGGTGGCTGCTTCCGGCGGCTATTATATTGCCTGTGCAGCTGATAAAATCATAGCCAACAAAGGCAGCCTGACGGGCTCAATAGGAGTCATTCTCCAGTTTCATACGGCAGAAGTTCTTTTGAAAAAAATTGGTCTGGAAACCGAGACCATCAAATCCGGCAAGCTTAAAGATGTTGGCAACTACTCCAGAGAAATGACTGAAGATGAAGAGCTGATGCTTCAGGCGGTGGTAATGGATACCTACGAGCAATTTGTTGAGGCAGTAGCCGAAGGCCGTTCCAGGTCCAAAGAAGAGATTTATCCCCTGGCCGACGGCTCAATCTATACTGGTCTCCAGGCCTACAATCTGGGTTTAATTGACACTCTGGGCGGATTATATGAAGCTATCGAACTGGCCGCTGATCTTGCTGAAATCGAAGGAGATCCGCACGTAGTAAGGCCAATAAAGCGTAAAAAAGTGGGTTTTTGGGATATTTTGAGCAAATTTTCGGAAAAACTAAATACGGCAGTTGAGCAGGAATTATCAGGTCCTCAGCTGCTGTATCTTTATAAGTGACTTAATTCTAATAATTTAATTGCTAAGGTTTCATTTTTTTGCTTTTCAATCGCTTGATTATATTGTATCTTCCCCCCCTACAAGAAGTTATCTTCTTAAATCACTAAGTGAATTGAAGTGGAAGGATATAACGAAAGTGGAAGAATTGAAAAATAACATGAATATGGATAGTGACAAAGCCGAGGGAGGTTGTTGTGACTAAAGCTGATTTAGTTGAAAGGGTGGCGGAGAAAACAGGTTTGACAAGAACCGACGTGGCAGTCGTAGTTGATTCTTTTCTGGACACAGTCAAGAAATCACTGGAAAGCGGCCACAACATTGAGATCAGAGGATTCGGTACTTTTAAGGTGAAACTTCGCAAAGCCCGCAAGGCGCGCAACCCCCGTACAGGCGAAGTTGTCCCGGTACCAGACCGAAAAGTCCCTGTTTTTAAGCCGTCGAATGAATTCAAAAATATGATAACGAAACTCTCGATATGATAAACAGAGATTAATGGAGGATTAATGCCCTGCGGAAAAAAGCGTAAACGTCATAAAATCAATACTCACAAGAGAAAAAAGCGCAGGCGCGCCAATCGTCATAAAAAGAAGAAATAATTAATCTCTGTTTTTAGCCGATTAGAGTTTCAATTTTCTTAACTTTCCCGACAGATTTTTCCTGATTCAATGATTTAGGAGCTTTTACTTAAGAGCAGCCTGACGGTGACTTTTGTCTGGTCCTGTCTGGTGAGGAGAAACTCCAGATATAGCCTTTTATTAAAGCAAATTTTATGGGCAAAATCGAAACCAATATCCTCGAATTGCGTAACTATTAGAGTCAGTAAAAAGGGAATGACAA
>JADFPZ010000183.1 GCA_022562075.1 Candidatus Zixiibacteriota bacterium
GTAGGTATTTCAAACTCGATACGAATAGTATTGGTTCCGGAATTTTCTACCGTTGTCAGCTGACCTTTGCGTTTGGCCAGTTTTTCAATGATGATTCCCTGATGTTCTTCGGGAACATCTATGATAAGCTGCTCCATCGGTTCCAAAACCGTACCGCTTTCATCAAGACGCGTGATAACTTCCGGCCGGGAAATACAGAACTCAAGTCCTTCACGTCGCATCTCTTCGATTAAGATAGCCAGATGAAGCTCACCGCGTCCTGAAACTTTGACACCATCAGAACGACCGACATCTTCCATCCTGAGCGCGACATTCACCCGAAGTTCTCTTACCAGCCGTTCTTTTAACTGACGCAGCATAATTGCTTTGCCGTCCTGTCCTGAGAATGGGCCGTTGTTGACCAAGAAAAACATTGAGAGAGTCGGCTCTTCGATTTCAAGGGGTTTTAAGGCTTCGCTGGTATCTTCATTTTTAGAAAATGTGTCGCCAATGCCAATCTCAGGAGGTCCGGCCAGCCAGACAATATCGCCGGCGGAAATCTCGTCGGTTTCGACTCGCGTCAAGCCGCGAGTAATCCACATATGGATTCCTTTTACCTTCGAAGCAGATACAAACTCCCAGCCTTTTTCCGGAGATGACAGGTCTTTCAGCCTGGTAACCATACGACTGAATTCTTCACCTTTTTTCAAACTGCCTCTTAAAACTCGTCCGCAACCTATCTGACCGATATAATCATTCCAATCAAGAGAACTGACTTGCATTAAAAAATCACCACCCTGATCAACTTGTGGAGCAGGAACTTCGTCAATGATCATTTGAAAGAGGGGATCCATGCCATCACGCTCTTCTTTGTCTAAATCTTTGACAAACCAGCCGTCGAGACCGGAACCATAGAGTACCGGAAAATGAGCCTGTTCGTCAGTAGCGCCTAATTCTATAAAAAGGTCAAAAGTTTTATTTAGAGCCTGGTCTACTCGTGAATTCGGGCGGTCGACTTTATTAACTATAACAATCGGGCGCAATCCCAGTTTTAGGGCTCTCATAAGTACATAACGGGTCTGAGGCATCGGGCCTTCGTTGGCATCAACCAGCAGCAGCACCGAATCAACCATTGAGAGTACCCGTTCTACTTCGCCGGAAAAATCAGCATGACCGGGGGTGTCGATAATATTTATGAGATAATCATTCCAGGATACGGTGCAGTGCTTTGACCTAATAGTAATACCGCGCTCACGCTCTAATTCATTGTTGTCCATCAGCCGTTCGGCAACTTCCTGGTTTTCGCGGAAAGTCTGAGTGGCTTTAAATATGGAATCTATAAGGGTCGTTTTGCCGTGATCAATATGAGCCACAATGGCAAGGTTTCGAATATGGGCAATATCAGTCATTAAGCATCTTTCATCGGCAAAAACAGCTGCCAGGTAACATAGTTCCAAATATCTACCGATTAAACTTTCAGGGAATAATCACGCAGAAAAAACCCGAACAGTTATTTAGCTGTCCGGGATAATATTACGACCCACCATTATAGTGTTTTATCTCAATTTGTCAATGAAAAACGGAGGTTTGGCTATTGTGGGGGTTTAGAGACAATAGGGAGCGGTTTTTTTACAATGCCAAAAAAATCCTCTGAATAATTGCTGAATCGTTAATCACCTTGTTGATACCAGCTGTATTTTGTACCGTCCCAATAGATAATACCGCTGGCCGACTCAGCTTTTTCAACAAAGAGAGCTTCAGCTTTTAGCTCTGGCGGTGTTCCCTCACCAGCCCCTTGGCCAACTTTTCCTTTTCTTTTCACCGACCAATTACTCATCCACTTAAAATCATCGCCACCATTTCCAATCTTTTGACCTGCTCCTACTACAAAAAACTCTTTACTGGCATAATGAATAACAATCATTCCGAGTTTACCTGAAGATTTCTCTCTTACCAATATTGCTACGTCAGGGTTATTATCACCGTCAAAGTCACCTCGAAGATACATCGGATTGATATCAAAGGCGTAATCATATTTCTTGCTTATCTCTTTACTATAAAAAGTGTTTTTCACCCATATAGGGATGTTGAGTTCTTGTAGCCACTTGTCATTTTTATTTTCACTTTCATTCGCAATTGCAAGAGAACATATCAAAACGGTTAAAATGATTGAATAGTTAATCATCTTTTTGGTCATATATCGTACCTCCTTAAGGTCAGCTAACGTTGAATTCAATATTTACAAAACATAAATTCAATAGATGGCAGGGTCAAGATATCAAAGCGAGACTTACCAGACGGCTTTCGCAATTACCGAAGCGACACGGCATCTCCCGGCCCGGTTCCCCGCCCTTTAGACCGCTTCCTGCGCAGATATCAAAAAAGTGCGGAATCATTATATTGCGAACTCCCAGCCTCACTTTCGGCAAGCTCCGCTGGAATTCGATTTTTTAGGTCTAAACAGGCTGCACTCAAGTCAGCAAAACTCGTTGAGAATCATCAATTAGTAACCATAGAGGCGCTTTTTTTGGTTCTTGAAATTTTCGTTGGAAATTGACCAACATAGAGACATCTTGGGATCTTCAAACAAACTTTAAGTGTATAACTCGCAAGTTAAGAATTATAACCAGGAGTCGATGCAAGCAAAATGAAGATTACATCTAAATTACTGCTCACCGGGCTGGTGCCAGCTGTGTTCCTGATCTACCTGACTGCCTGCGCCGCTACCAAGCCTGATATTGACAAACTGGTCAGTGAGGGAAACGAAATCAGAATTTACGAGATATTCGGTATGGACTGCCCCGGCTGTCATGGGGGATTAGAGAATTTGGTCAATAAGGTTCCCGGGGTAATAAGTTCAGAGGCCAACTGGGAGAAACAACTGCTGCGGGTGGTTTTGTATGCAAACGTTGAAGTAGACGATAACTTAATTTATGAGGCTATCAAACGGGCGAACTTTACACCGGGCGAACGGTTTAAATAACTCTATGAAAATTTATAAGAAGCTATCCGGATTAATGCTCGTTTTCATTACCCTGTTCGTTGCAAGTACCATCATGGCCGGTTTTGTATCAGCAGCCGGCATAAGCATAGATGCCGGGCTGACACCTGCCGAAAACCGCTGGATTTTCCGTTCTCAGATGCGTTTTATGCAGCGCAACAACGACCCCACCCCGGCCTTAAGAGAAATGAAATCGTACATGCTGCCGGTAGTTGTAGCCTACGGCATACGATCTGATCTGGCCATTATGATAAGGCAAGCACTCAGGCGAAACGAAATCAAGATGCAGGGACAAAGTTCTTCCAGTACCGGACTTATCGATATTCTGGTGCTGGCTAAGTACAGACTGGTCCGCCTCAATACGCCAGGCTATACTTTAGGAATTTCACCGACTTTGGGGCTCGAAATTCCAAGCGGCGCTGACAACTTCAGTTCCAACAGCTGGGATTTGCACCTGGGAACTTTTGTGTCAGGACGCAGCCGTTCCTGGGGCATCGACCTTAATGTGACTTACGTATGGAATGGCATGGCAAAAACCAGCAGCGCCGATGGTGATGCCGGTGATGAGTTTTCAATAGAAAGCGCTTTGGCCTACCAGTTTGGTCTTGGGCAAAATGCTAATTTCGCTTTGGCTCCGGTGATAGAATTTTCATACCTAAGCATATCTTCTGATTCGAAAGACGGAATCACCATTACGAATACAGGTGAGTCGGTCCTTTTGCTTTCTCCCGGCATCAAGGTGACATTGTCATCAATTATATTGGAAAGTCTCTTGCAGTTTCCCCTGTGGCAAAATCAGTTAGGTCAGCAAACCGAACGTGCACCCAGCTTTCTTATTGGCATCAGAATTATGAACTGATCTCATATTATTATTCTGCCAACAACTCTTTTTCGACACAATTACAGAATCATTAGTCTGCTGATAACTCGCCGATAGATATCCGACCGGGTGGCTCGCTCTCAGGCGAGCTTAAGAAGGCCTTTTGGTTGGGTGCCTGGCCGGAATATATAATGAATTAGAGAACTATCAGGCAACCGATTCCATGGCAGCTGTGTCATATCTATGGAGTAAACAAAAAACAGCTGCCAGCTGCACAATTAAGTAACAGCTATTTCGTAAGGATTACAAAGGACTGACCAAATATGAACAAAATCTCACTTAACATCCTAAAGGAAATCAAGATGAAAAGAAACCTGATATTCGCTGCTGGCCTTATGCTCATCGGCCTCACTGCCGCAGTCCTGGCTAAACCAAACGAAGCTCAACTCAAGCAAATTGCAGAAGGAATAGTTGAATCACTCAATTCGGGCGATTCCGATCAACGCGGCCGCTTTTTGAAAAAGCATTATGTTAACGCCGACAGTACATCGGCAGTCGAGCGTTGGCAGGGTCACCTGGAGCGATTCTCGCAGGAGTTAGGTAAAGTTACAATACACAGCATTGATGTTTCAAACCCGGCACAGTTGCAACTGCTTATAAAGACCACTAATCCCCGTTCAATCAGTATGTGGAGCAATCTAGTTGTTCATATGGATAGCCAGCAGCCAGAAAAGTTTTTTTCATTGGGGCTGCATCCGGGTCAAGACCCAACTGTCGTCCTTCCGGATCGTCCGCTGACGACAGAAGAAATCAAAAATTATGTCAGCGATTATGTCGATGAAATGGCTGCTCGCGATGCTTTTTCCGGTACCGTATCTCTGGCCAAAGACGGCAAGCCGTTTTTCACCGGCGCCTATGGCAAAGCCAACCTGCGCTGGGATATCGACAATAAACTCGACACAAAATTTAATCTCGGCTCGATGAACAAAATGTTCACCGGCGTGGCAATATGTCAGCTTGTTTCTCAAGGTAAACTCGCTTTCGATGACCTGATAATCAAGCACCTGCCCGACTACGTCAACAAAGAAGTCGCCGGCAAAGTTACCGTCCATCATTTGCTGACTCATACATCAGGAATGGGTAGTTACTTTGACGCCATGTCCAATATGGATTGGACAGGACTGCGCTCTGTCAAAGATTATGCTGATTTAGCGGTAAACGATTCGCTTGAATTTGAGCCGGGCGAAAGATTTCAATACAGCAATTCCGGTCCCTTGGTGTTAGGACTGATTATCGAAGCAATATCCGGTCTGGACTATCATGATTACATCCGCAAGTATGTCACCGGCCCGGCAGGAATGATTAATACTGATTGCTATCACGTCGATGACGTAATTCCCAATTTGGCCCAGGGCTACTACTGGGACAATGACGCCAATGCACTGCGCAGTAATATCTTCGCACACTCAGCCCGCGGCTCGGCCGCCGGCGGCGGCTTTTCAACAGTCGCAGACCTGCAGCGTTTTTCCAAAGCGCTTTATGACGGAACCCTGCTATCTAAAGAGATGCTTAAAATCTACACTACCGGCAAAGTAGATTTTGGACCCGGTGACAGATACGCTTATTTAATCAGCGACGCCATCTGGGAGGGACATCGCACAG
>JADFPZ010000012.1:0-685 GCA_022562075.1 Candidatus Zixiibacteriota bacterium
GCCGGTCTGCCTGTCACCGATAACCAGCTCGCGCTGACCGCGGCCGATTGGAATCATTGAGTCGATTGCTTTAAGTCCGGTCTGAAGCGGCTCTTTTACCGGCTGACGCTGTACCACGCCGGGAGCGAGACCCTCAATGATGCGTCTCTTGTCGGTTACAATCGGTCCCTTGCCGTCAAGCGGCTGACCGACCGGGTTGACCACTCGTCCTATCAGTGCCTCGCCAACCGGAACTTCGGCCACTTTGCCTGTGCGGCGGACTGTGTCACCTTCTTTGATTTTAATGTCGGAGCCAAATATGGCGGCACCTACATTATCAATCTCGAGGTTTAAGACTATGCCCATAACGTCGTTGGGGAACTCGATCAGCTCGGACATCTGGACATCTTCAAGACCCCAGATACGGGCGATACCGTCGCCAACCTGCAGCACACGTCCGACAGATTTCATCTCTAATTTGGACTCGTACTGCTCCAGTTGCTGTTTTATTACCGATGATACTTCTTCAGGATTTAATCCCATTTTAAAATCGCTCCAAAATGTTCTTTAGCGTTTTTGATCCGTCGCCCTTCGACTCCCTCGAGTACGTGGGACCGTGTCCGCTCAGGGTGACTTTTTTTATGTAAAGCTACTATGCCACCCTTACTTTCAGTAAACTTTGCTCTATCATATCAAGACCGTGCCG
>JADFPZ010000012.1:695-24070 GCA_022562075.1 Candidatus Zixiibacteriota bacterium
CAATTTCTGTTTCTATCTGAATTTTCAGGTTCATTTTCTTTGACAACGTTTCAGTCAGTTTTTGCTTTTCGGCCTCAGTCAGTTCTTTAGCGCTGATAACTGTGGCGCGTCCGATGCCTCTGTCCGCTTCGACTTTGCGGTCAAACTCATCAATGATTTCAAGAAAATGCTCAAAGCGGTTTTTCTCAATAAGCACTACAAAAAGCTGTACAATCATGGGATGAACCCTTTCGCCAAATACTTTATCGACAAAATCTTTTTTGTCGGACTCGGGCACCTGCGGAGATTTAAGAAAATTCAGAAACTTATTATCACTCAGAGCGATGTTTTGAATTTCTGAAAGCTGCTCGAATATCTCCGTGACAATATCTTTATCTTTGGTCGACAGATACAAAGCAGTCGCATATTTCCTGGCAACTTCGCGAGTTTTCATCTGCTAACTAAGCCTTTTCCAGTTCATCGATATAATCACCAATCAATTTGCGGTGCTGGGCTTCTTCGAGTTTTTCTTTCAAAAGTTTCTCTGTCGCAGCCAGTGACAGAGAGACCATGTCATTTTTTAGCTGTACTTTGGCCTTGGCCAGTTCGCGCTCAAGCTCGGATTTAGACTTCCGCCTGATATCCTGAGCTTCACTTCGAGCACTGGCCTGAATTTCTTCAGCTATCTTTTTACCTTCATTGACCGCTTCAACGATTTTAGCCCGGCGTTCGTTGTCGATTTCGCGAAGTTTGGCTGCGTAATCAGCGTTTAGCACATCGGCTTTTTCTTTTTCACGCTCAATAGTTTCAAATTCGCCGACAATTTTTTCTCGCCGCTCATCTATCAGGCTCAAAAGAGGTCCCCAGGCAAAACGCTTGAGAATCCACAACGTTATAAGAAAGCTGAAAGAATGAGTAATCAGCAGTTGCCATTCAAAATTCATACGCGCTCCTGCAACTTATTATCTTAAGTAACATTTTTATTCTTTTACCACTTCTGCCAATCAGGATCCGATTTTGCCGTACAACATAAAGAATACGACCAGCGCATAAATAGTCAATGCCTCAATAAGCCCGGCACCAATTATCATGGCCTGCATTATTTTACCTGAGGCCTCCGGCTGACGGCCGATTGCTTCACAGGCAGAGCCTACAGCACCACCGAGTCCGATACCTGAACCGATAGCTGCCAGGCCAACACCGATAGGAAGTCCTACAGACAACATTGCTTGATAATCCATTTTATTTCTCCTCTAATGTTTTGAAAAGTTCATTTATTTAGTTTTTAAAATTTAGTTTCATATTTAGTGCGCCTCTTCATGAGGTAACATCAGTAAAAAATATATCGTTGACAACATTGCAAATACCAGCGCCTGAATAGTAGAAAGCAAAATTCCCAGGAAAATGAAAGGTACGTTCAGAGGCACCCCTACCGGAGAATGCATGAATGCCAGCATCCCTATACCGAGCCCCGCAAAGGCCGCCACCAGTACGTCTTCACCGGTAATATTACCAAAAAGTCGAACCGCCAGGGTAAACGGCTTGGCGATTTCTGTGATTATGTGAATTGGCAAAAGTAATGGTACCATCATCCAGCCCATAAAGTCCCGGGGCTCGCCCATTAAATGGTCAAAATACTTGGCGATTCCGAGCCTGGTAAAACCGATATATTGTGAATATATAAAAACCATGATAGCCATCGAGGCAGTAATATTAATATTAGTCGATGGTGAATGCCCGCCCGGCACTAGTCCCCACATATTGTTAATCAAAATGTAAAAGAATAATGTCCCTAAAAATGGAGTGTACTTCTTGGCGTTATTGCCAAGGATTGACTCAATAAAGTTGTAGGCGCTTTCAACTAAGAGCTCAAGAAAATTCTGTAATTTTCCGGGAATCATCTGCCTTTTGCGATAAACGATAACTACTGTAATTGTAAACAGAATCGAAGTGGCCAGTGAATAAACAATATCTACGAAAAAGTAGACCGGACCCTCATGCCCAAAAATCAAAGACCAGACACTCGGCAGAGGTTGAAAGCCGCCGCTCTCGCCCGAAGAAAAACCTGTCTCGGCCAGAAGCAGCATGATAAGTGCAGGAACAGCCAGTCTAAATAATTTCATATGGGCGAGATACCTTCGTTGCTCTTGTCACTCGTTGTGGGCTTGTCCATACCCAGCAAAGCTCTCCCCATAACTTTCAGTATTACAATTAGAAGCAGCCCCGAGAATCCTGCCAAAAGGTAAAGCGGTTCAAAGTGCGGAACTTTTAACAGAAAGTATCCGGTCAAATACAAGAGTGGAAATTTGATTAAAGCAATGATTGACGCTCGAACTAAATTTGCACCTTCCGGGGCCAACATAACTTTAACCAGAAAGGTGATAAAAATAAAATTCAGTATGCCCCAGACGCCTCCGGATAAAACCGCAAGCGACGGATATAAACCCAGATAGTAAACTCCAAAAGGGAAAAAGACAGATAGAACTATAGCTGTCGTACGCAAAGTTCGGTCAATTAATTCGAAGCCGGTGCTAACTTTTGTGTTCATCTTTGCTTTGCGAAACTCTTTTAATCACTCTATATATTTCTTTGCCAGCAGATGCAAACCCTAAAATCAATCCCAAAATTGTTAAAAAAGGTTCAGTACCAAACTTTCCGTCCGCCCAGTCGCCTATAAAAAATCCTACCAACGGAGCGACTATCATCAGCGCTGGTATAACCGACAGCAAGGCCA
This sequence comes from Candidatus Zixiibacteriota bacterium, assembly GCA_022562075.1. Classification (GTDB taxonomy): domain Bacteria; phylum Zixibacteria; class MSB-5A5; order GN15; family FEB-12; genus JACZWU01. The sequence continues at coordinate 3,409 of JADFPZ010000012.1, forward strand.
GCTGCCTTAAATCTTTGCCCTTTCCCCCTCTATTATGGGTATGGGGCTTCTTTGGGCTCATCATTCTGCCAAAACCTGCCAAATATCAAAGTCGCCAATATAGCCAAGCCTTCAAATAAGTCAACGATTATTTTTCAAACTTTGTTCCATTTGTCACAATCAAAGCCATTCTCAAGGCACTAATCTATTGATATACAACATCCTAACATTTCAACCGGAAACATGATATAGCATAAAATAGACTGCCACCCCAGTGACCGAAACATACATCCAGACCGGCCAGAGCCAGCGGACAATCTTTTTGTGCTTGTCAAACTGGTCATGCAAGGCCCTCCAGACTGCCACTATTATAAATGGCAGCATTCCTACTGCCAAAATAGTGTGTGGAATTAAAATTGCAAAATAAAGAATACGGGTCCAGTCATATCTTTGATACGGTACAGAGCCGACGCTGTAATGGTAAAATAGATAACTGGCCAAAAACAGACTAGAGCTTATCAGAGCGCTTATCATAATCTTTTTGTGCTTTTCTTTTTGCCCGGACTTTATCAGCACAAAGCCATATATCAGTAAAACTGCCGTTATCGAATTTAAGGTAGCATTGATTGTGGGAAGATCAGTTACGCTCATCGGATTTTATTCAGCAGTTCTTTAATATCAGCCTTGAGGCTGTCGACAGAGTTTGGATCGGTGCCGGTGTAATAGCCGCGAATCTGTCCAAGTTCATCTACTAAGACAAACTTGATAGAGTGCATCATTGGTAAGGCATCGGCGGCCAGCATAAACTGCTTTTCGGAGATTCGTATAATGTCTTCCTGCTCTCCTCTGACAAACAGCCAGCGGTTGTCCGTGACGCCCTGCCTTTGGGCATACTCTCTTAAAAGCGGCAAACTATCTGTAGCCGGGTCTACTGATATCGACACCAGCTGCACTCTGTCATTTGTTTCAAAGGCCTTATACAGTATAGACATATTGCCTGCCATTATCGGGCATGGTCCCTGACAACTTGTAAAAAAGAAATTAACGACATTAATTTTCCCAAGCAGGTCGCTTTTTGTAAAACTGTTACTACTTCTTTCAGTAAGTTCAAAACCAGTGATGTTTCCGAGAACAGGCAGTTTTTCCTGCGAGCTGTCCGCCTTGAAAATTACTATAGTCACCAGTACCGTAAACAGAATAGCCAGCATGGCAGTAGTTATGACGATTGCTACCGGGTTAATTCTTTTAGACATGCCATATCTCTGTATAAAATGGGATGAAAGGGAAAGCTGTTATAAGGAGAGTATATCTCGCGCCGAAAGAGTACATGGTCTCACGCTAATGGTCAGATGTTTCTGTTTCTGTTTCAGCAGCATTATGAGACGAATCAGCTGCAGCATGGCTTGAAGCTGTTCCGGTTTCTGCTGTTCTGTAAATCACGGCTTCTTTTTGATACGGTTCAGCTATTTCTTCATAGATGTCGCCGCGGCGCAAAGTATCAAACATTGTAAAGATTATGAAAACCCCCAAAAACAAGAGCGAGCCGACAAAGACCAGCATGTAAATACGATTGTCGTATTTTAAGTGCATAAAGAACATGGCCACCAGAGTAGCTTTGACAACAGCAATACCCATTGCAATCAGCAGATTCATCTGTCCAAAATCCATTTGTGCTACGGCAACGGTGATTACCGTCAACACCAGAAGTCCCGAACCTACTGCCAGATAGAGATTCAAAGGTAAAATATGTCGCTGTGCTGCATCGTCTTTCATATCTTCATCCTATCAAATAAAATAGCGGGAACAGGAAAATCCAGATTAAGTCAACTAAGTGCCAGTATAGTCCGGTCATTTCAATCGGAGTGTAATACTCCGGAGAAAAAGACCCGCGCGAGGTCTTTATAATCAGCCAGGTAATTACTGCAATGCCGCCCAGTACGTGAAAACCGTGCAACCCTGTCATCAGAAAATAAGCCGAGAAAAAGATATGCGGATTAGTGCCTGCGATTCCCTCAAAGAAATACCACTTGCCCGGCAACTGACCGAGATGAATTTTGTGACTATATTCAAAATATTTAATAACCATAAAAACACAGGCTAAAAAAACAGTACCTGACAAGAACACAATAGTATGCTTACGCCTGCCAAGCTGCATTGACCGAATGGCCAGAGCCATCGTAAGTGAGCTTACAATCAATACCACGGTGTTGGTAGCGCCCATCCAGACATTTAGAAAAGCATGGGCATTGTGGAACATATCCGGATTCCAGGAGCGGTATATGGCATAGAAACAAAACAGCCCGCCGAACAGCAAGACTTCAGTTAACAGAAAAATCCATAGGCCAAGTTTGGCAGACTCCGCCTGTTGATGGGCGTCAGTAAAGTGATGTTGCAGGTGTGCCGGATGTGCTGTAGTTTGATTCATAAAGTTTTGTACTGCTTAAGAGCATTTTCCGGCACTACTTTGTCATAGTCGTAGGGTCCATGTGTCAATCTCTGGGCACCCTCAAAATTACCAGCTCTCGGCGGTGAAGGCGTCTCCCATTCCATTGTCAGCGCTCTCCAGGGATTTGGTCCGGCCGGCTTGCCTTTGAAAATGGCATGAATAAGGTAAATTCCTATCAGCAAGAAGCCGACCCCCATTATAAGAGCGCCAATAGACGAAAAGCCGTGCATCCCCTGAAACTGCGGCAGATAGGTGTAGTACCTGCGCGGCATCCCTTGCGTGCCCATGATGAACTGAACGAAAAATGTAACGTTAAATCCGACAAATATCAAAACTACGGCGATACGCGCCAACGTTTCGTTGTACATTCTACCCCAAATCTTTGGCCACCAGTAATGAAGTCCGCCAAATATCGCCATTACCGTACCGCCTACCATTACATAGTGGAAGTGCGATACTACGAAGTATGTATCGTGCAGGTGAACATCGATAGACAAGGTTCCCAATACGATACCTGTAAAGCCTCCTATGGAAAAGAGAATCAAAAATGACAAGGCCCACAACATTGGTGTATCGAGACTTATTGAGCCTTTGTACATGGTGGCCATCCAATTCAATATTTTTATACCCGATGGAATCCCCACGAAGAATGTCAGGAAAGAGAAAATCACAGCAGCCAAATCTGACTGCCCGGATACGAACATATGATGTCCCCAGACCAGGAAGCCTGTAAAAGCAATGCCCAGACTTGAAAAAGCAATGAACTTGTAGCCGAAAATACGGCGGTGCGAGAAAGTTGCAATTAGTTCACTTATAATTCCCATTCCCGGCAGAATCATAATATAAACGGCCGGGTGAGAATAAAACCAGAAGAAGTGCTGGAACAAAACCGGGTCGCCTCCCATAGCGGGATCAAAGATGCCGATTCCGACGACTCTTTCAAGCATTAGCAGCGCCAGCGTAATGCCCAGTACCGGTGTAGCCAGAACCTGAATCAAGGCTGTAGCATAGATTGCCCAGACAAAAAGCGGCAGCTGAAACCAGGTCATGCCGGGTGCGCGAAGTTTATGAATGGTGACAATGAAGTTTAAGCCGGTAAATATTGACGAAAACCCCAATACAAATGCTGCTGTCAGGATTGGGATTACTGCTGTCGTTGTTTCGTTGCTGTAGGGAGTGTAGAAAGTCCAGCCGGTATCAATTCCTCCGGTGAAAAGAGCATAAACTGCAAAACAAAAACCGATCACATAGATATACCAGCTGGCCAGATTGAGTCTGGGGAAAGCGACATCTTTGGCTCCAATCATAAGCGGCATTACAAAATTTCCGAGAATAGCCGGTATGGAAGGAATGATAAAGAGAAATATCATTATAATGCCGTGCAGAGAAAATGCCTGATTGTACATCTCAGGTCCCATCAGAATTTTATCCGGGCTGATTAACTCCCAGCGCAGCAAGAGCGCGAAGACTCCCCCCAAAAAGAACGAAAACATAACCATAATCATATAGAGAATTCCGATACGTTTATGGTCGAGTGTCATAAGCCAGGATTTCCAGCCTGTGGCTTCGTTCAAATAATGTTTTTCTGGTATTGTATGTTCCATATTACTTAGCAGCTTATTTCAATTCTCCAAAGATTTTATATAGGCGATCAAGCCATCAATATCAACGTCTTTTAGTATGCCTTGATAAGTCGGCATGACCGGATCATAACCGACAACCTGTTTGGCCATCGGACTCAAAATCGACTCTCTGATATAATTTTCATCTACCGTAATCGTTGTACCATCGGACATAACTTCGCGCCTGCCAAAGAGTCCCTGGAAAGTTGGGCCGACATTTTTGGAACCATCTAGGGAATGGCAGGTGTTGCAGGCGTTTTTGACAAACATTCTGGCCCCGTATTCTTTCATTGACTCACCTTCACCCGGACCGCTGCCGGCTTCGAGCCATTTGGCAAACTCGTCTTTGGGAAGAACTTTTACCGTACCCCACATCTCAGAATGCCCCTTGCCGCAAAACTCGGTACAGTAAATTTCAAACTCGCCCGTCATAGTCGCTTCAAACCAGGTAATAGTGTAGCGGTTCGGTAACACATCCATTTTTATTCTGAAGGCCGGCACAAAGAAACTATGAATGACATCTTTTGATGACATAAGAAGTTTGACAGGCTGACCAACCGGAACTACCAGTTCGCCGACGCCGGTGGCTCCTTCGTCATAATTGAAACTCCAGAACCATTTTTGTCCGGTAACTTTAATTTCCATTGAATTCGCCGGTACTATGTGCAGCCTTACGAAATCCTGAAATCCCCAGACAAATATTACCATAAGCAAAATGGTCGGGATGACGATCCAGGTAATCTCGAGTGCCAGACTTTCAACATATGGTGTGGTCTGGCCCGTTTCACTTTTCCGCTTATACTTTATGCAAAAATATACTGTTATGGCTGTGACTCCCACGAAGAAAAAGAGAGAGATCCAGAAAATGAATCCAAACAGGGCGTCAACATCACTGGCGACTGTCGAGCCTTGCGGCGGTAAAAACAATGAGCGGGTTGTATCCATATTACTTCTAACTGTAACTTTCCGAAGTCTTGTTATTCTCTAAAGCAGCCGCAACTTCACGTTGCGCTTTCAGACGCTCTTTTATGAAGAGTGATCCTACTAGCAGAGCGATTAGAACCACTGTAACTGCTCCGCCTACTTTCATTGCATTCTGAGCGAAGAGCACATACCCCTTTGCATCCGGGTCGTAACGATAGCAGTACAATAAGATTTTATCCATGGTGCTGCCAATCTTACCCTCAGATGCTTCCAAAAGACCAAGCTTCAGATTAATTGCCGTATACTGAATGCCATATAAGTAACGGCTGATGACACCATCGGGCGATATCAAGTAGGCAGCCGCGGCATGAGCATACTCGTCGCGGTCTTCAACGTAGTAGTATTCGAAACCTATAGCATCTGCCAGAGTCTTGGCATTTTCACTTTCTGTCACCAGAAAATGCCAGCCACCTGAAGCGCCAGGCATCTCCAGAAATTTGATATAATTTGCTTTCTTGTTAGCCGCCAGTTCAGCTGTTTCCAGAGGATCAATACTAACACTGATAACTTGGTACTTTTCTCCCGGAACCCAGCCCAGTTCTTTTATGCCTTCGCTGACGCCATTGAAGACAAGATTGCAGAGCATGGGACATTCATAATATCCGAGAGTTAATAAGACCGGCTTGTCTCCCTTGAAATAATCGGACAAAGTAACTTTGATGCCATTGTCATCTACAAAAGAAAGATTTAGCGGCAGAGAGTCACCCAGATGTTCTATTATGTCAATCCCCATCAGCTCCGCCACAGAGTCCCGAACTACCTGTGCTCCAGCAACCGGACAGACAAACAGACCGACCAGGGCAGCCAGTAATATTCTCTTATGTGCTATGGCAACTTGAATCATTTATTTATTTCCACCCGCTGTGGCTGCGACTTGTTTCATGGCGCTGTCAATCGGTATGTGATATTCACCGGCTGCCGAATCTGCCAGACCGTACGAACTAAGCACCCTGTTTTCTTTGGCTCTTAACTCAACAAGCTGTGGGTTCTCAGGCTCCAAAACCATTTCCTGGTACATCTGTTCCTTTTTATAAATGAAATACTCTTCAAGAAGGATTAATGAAACTACCAGAAAAGCGATTAACAAAACTGCAGAGATAACAATCATTTTGATATCTATATCGGTCTTTTCGTATCCGCCGGCATGTCCTAAGTCGTGTGACAAGTCATCAATTCCTTTTTAGTTAACGTGTTCCATTGAAACTTTAAGTCCCGGATCATTGACCGGTACAGCCGCGCCCGAGGTATATTTCCGCCAGAAAAGCCAGATGAAAATACCGCCGATTCCGGCCATTGTCGAAATATCCATCCATGAATACTGGATGCCCTCCGGGCTATGGGTCGGCATGGCAATCCAGTAAAGGTCCATGTATCGCATAAGCAGCATATAAAAAGCCATCATTAACAGCCAATTCCCGTTTCGTTTGGCAGCTTGGGGAATAAGTGCCACAAAAGGCAAACCGAAATGGGCAATCGGAAGAATAATGCTCAAAGTTCTCCAGGAACCTTCCCAGCGCTGCAAATACCAGAACGTTTCTTCGGGCAGGTTGGCATACCAGATTAGTAAATACTGGCTGAAACCCATATAGGCCCACATTATTGTAAACGCAAAAAGCAGCTTACCCAGGGTATGTCTGTGTTCAACCGTGACAATACGATCAAAAGCTCCCTGACCATTTTGATACCTGACCATTATGATTGTAAAGGCCAGCATAGAAATAAATACGCCGCAGAAAATATAGACACCAAAAATTGTTGAGAACCAGTGCGGCTCCAGCGACATCAGCCAGTCAAACGATGCAAAGGTAAGTGTGAATGCAAATAGCATCATCCCCGGGGCGCTGTACTTGCGCATCCGGGCCAGTATGGAATCTTCGTGTTTAATGTCCTGTTTGGCAGAATTCTTTAAGAGTATAAATGTCAGAATTGACCAGACTGCAAAATAGAAAACCACCCTGATTATGAAAAACGGAATATTCAGATAAGGCTCTTTTTGCTGTAATACTAAATCTGTCGCGACCACATCTTCGTGAGTCCAGTGATATAGTTCATGCATTCCCAATAGAACCGGAATAATCAGCACAAACATAAATGGAATTACCGACATCATGCTTTCAGTCAGCTTACGAATAGCCGTACTCCAGCTGGCTCTGGTTAAGTGATGCAGCAGATTAAAAAAGAGCGCTCCCAGTGCGACCGATATCCAGAAGAAAAACGCTACCAGATATGAGAAATAAAACTGATGGCTGTCCTGCATATAGCCAACCGCCGAAGCAGCCAGCCCGATGATACCGACTATCAGAGCGATATTCCCCAGGTTGCCTTTGTCTGTAAACTTATATGTATTGCTGTCTAATTTCATATTCTCTTTACTTAATCTTTACTCTTTCGCTTTCAGGAATATCTTTAAGCTTAGCATTCTGGCTTCGCTGCAGGACTCTCAAATAATTAACAATCGCCCAGCGGTCAGATACCGGAATCTGGCTTCTGTATGATGGCATATTGCGAATGCCATTGGTTATAACGTCAAAGATATGGCCGTCTTCAATATCCCGAATTCTGGCCTGATGGTAAGTCGGCGGAGGGAACATGCCCCTTTGCACTACCATGCCCTTACCATCGCCTAAGCGGCTGTGGCAGGGCGAGCAGTAAATATTAAAGCGTTCCTGGCCTCGCCTTAAAACTTCCATCGTTGACGCCACTGGAGACTTCTTAACCAGTTTGCCGCTGGCATCTTTGCCGGTATAGTAGATAACATCTTCACGAAGAAAACCGCGCGGTAAAGTGCCTTCAATCCGGTCGCGCATCGCCCGTCCGTCCTCGAAAAAATCGCTCGATTTCTGGGCATTAAATCTTGGCTGATCATCCATATTGGGGTTTATATGAATCGGCGGTGCTTTTGATGGCTTACCCCGGTAACAACCGGCTGAAACAAGTATCAAGGCGCCGGCCAGAAAGATTATACTCTGCTTTATTGCAGAATTTGTGCTGCCAAAAATTTTCATTCGTCTTTTAATATCTCTATATTCTGTCCGCCGATAGTTTTTAAGAAACCGGCAGTATGAGCCTCGTTATATTTTTTGTCGCTTGATTCGACACTGATAAAAAAGCTGTCATCGGAAAACTTGCCGAACCTGTCTGAGCTAAACAACGGATGCCTCAAACGCGGCAGTCGGTTTATGACAATCATCCCGACAACTGCCGTAATAGCCGCAGTTAAGATTGTCAGCGCGAATACGATCGGTACGAATGCCGGACCGCTGAAAAACGGCTTGCCGGAAATCACCAGAGGATAATCAACCGCACTTGTCCAATACTGCAGACCAAGCGCACCCAAAAGCCCGAGGGAAGCAAAAGCAAAAACTATATAACCCAGCGGCGAACGTTTTAGTCCCATAGCAGCATCCATGCCGTGTATGAGAAAAGGAGAGTGGCAGTCAAATTCTTTATAGCCTGCATCGCGCATTTTTTCTGCTGCCTGAAGCAATTCTTTGGAAGAGCCAAACTCGGCTAAAATCACTCTGTCTATTTTCTTAACCAGCTCCATCATTTACCTAACCGCCTGGCTATAAGTCTGTTTATTTCCGGCATAGTGCGGGTCCGCCTGCGGTAAAACGCCCTTGACTTCAGACATGGCCACCATCGGCAGAAACCTTAAGAACAGCAAGAAGAGACTAAAGAAGAGGCCGAAAGAGCCAATCAATATGGCAATGTCCCAGAAAGTTGGTGTATAGTAGCCCCAGGCAGACGGCAGATAGTCGCGTGAAAGCGTTACCACAATCACAAATCTTTCAAACCACATGCCTATGTTAATCAATATCGATGCAATAAACATAAAGGCAATATTGGTACGTAGTTTTTTCGACCAGAAAAACTGCGGGACAATCACGTTACAGGAAATCATAATCCAGTAAGCCCAGGCGTAGGGGCCAAAAGCTCTGTTAACAAAAGCAAACATCTCATACTCGTTGCCGCTGTACCAGGCGATGAAAAACTCCATGGCGTAGGCATAGCCGACCATCGAACCGGTCACCAGCATGATCAAATTCATTCTCTCCAATACGCGCATATTGAAAATATCTTTAAGGCCAAATGTGGCACGTGCCAAAATAGCCAGAGTCATTACCATCGCAAAGCCGGAGAAAATAGCGCCGGCTACAAAATATGGCGGAAAGATAGTGGTGTGCCAGCCCGGCAGAAGCGACACCGCGAAATCCATACTGACTATACTGTGCACAGACAGCACCAGCGGTGTAGCAATAGCCGCCAATATCAAATAAGCCATCTCATAATGTTTCCATTGCTTATTGCCGCCGTACCAACCGAGCGAAAGAACGCCATAAACAATCTTTTTTATCCTATTGGTAGCCCGTTCGCGCAGAGTTGCCAGATCCGGTATTAGTCCGACATACCAGAACAAAAGAGAAACCGTAAAGTAGGTGCCGAACGCGAAGACATCCCACAAAAGCGGGCTGCGGAAATTGGGCCAGACACCCATCTGATTGGGAATTGGGAAGACATAGTAGACGACCCAAATTCGACCGACATGGATAGCCGGGAAAATAAGCGCGCAAATTACTGCAAAAATAGTCATCGCTTCGGCGAAACGGTTTATCGACGTGCGCCATCTTTGACGCAGCAAAAATAGAACTGCCGAAATAAGAGTGCCGGCATGACCTATACCTATCCAGAAAACCAGGTTAACAATTGCAAGTCCCCAGGCGACAGGAACGTTCAGCCCCCAGATACCGATTCCTTCCCAGAACAGATAGGCAATGGCGACCAGCAAAAGAAGAGTTGCCGACGATGAAATTCCAAAAAGCACCCACCAGGCTTTTGGTGTTTTACTCTCTACAATGCTGCTGACGGAATCAGTGACGTGCTCAAAACTTGGCTCACCGGTAATAAGCCGTTCATGATGCGCCGGTTCTTTTAAGGTCTTTGTTTCTGTCTGCGCCAAATCTGCCAATTCTATTTCCTTAAAACCCGGTTTAAGCTTTCTTTATATTCGAATTCGGGTTTCTAATTTTTGCCAGATAAGTTGTTCGCGGTTTCACATTAAGCTCTGACAATAACGCGTAATTGCGGTTGAATTTCTTCTTTTTGGAGACTCTGCTCTCGGCATCGTTGATATTTCCGAAAGTAAGAGCATCAACCGGACAAGCCTGCTGACAGGCGGTAGTTATGTCGCCATCGACCACTTTCCTGCCGTTATTTTTGGCGTCAATTTTTGCCGCGCTAATACGCTGTATGCAGTAAGTGCATTTTTCCATTACACCGCGGAACCGCACCGTTACATCCGGATTCTGAGTCATTTTTTCAACTTCACTGTAATCTTTGGTGTAATTAAAGAAGTTGAAGCGGCGCACTTTGTAGGGACAGTTATTCGAGCAGTAGCGCGTTCCAATGCAGCGGTTGTAAACCATGACGTTGAGTCCCTCAGCGTCATGCATTGTTGCATTAACCGGACAGACTGTTTCGCAGGGAGCGTTTTCGCAGTGCTGGCAGAGAATAATCTGATGGACCGTTTCAGGATCTTCAACGTCGCCGCTATAATAACGGTCGAGACGAATCCAGTTCATCTCGCGGCCATTAGCGACCTGCTCTTTACCAACTATCGGAATATTATTTTCACTCTGGCAGGCTATCATACAAGCGTTACAGCCAACACAGGAGTTTAAGTCAACTGTCATCCCCCATTGGTAGCCTTCGGCGTAAGAGTGCTCATCAAAAACCGACTCCAGCGGCTTGTGTTGTACAGCCTCTTCGGCAAACTTGGGATGCTGGCGGTACTCTTGCAAAGATGCTTCGCGCACGATAGCGCGGCCTTCCATGCTCCAGTGGTCCTGAGTGCAGGCCAGAGCATGCGTTCGATTCATTTTACTTACTTTTAGACCTGTCGCAAAACCGACGGCACTAAAATTCCTAAGCAAATTAACATTGCCGCCGACACCGTCGCCTACTTTGAAGGCTCCTTTTCGGCCGTAACCGAGTTCGACCACGACAGAATTTTTGGCCTGTCCGGGCTGAATCCAGACCGGCAGCTCCAGCGAACGGCCATCAAGCTCAAGCTTCACGACATCATTGTTCTTAACGCCCAATGATTTAGCGTCGGCATTGCTCATATAAGCCACGTTATCCCAGGTCAATTTGGAAATCGGATGGGCCAGCTCCTGAAGCCAGCCGTTGGTGGCATAGCGGCCATCGTACAGGCTCGGCGATGACCGAAAAATTATTTCCATGCCGCTTTTGCCCGAAGAATTTGTCAGCGGGTTATCTCTTAAAAACTTCGAGATGACGGAATTTTTAACCCCGGGACTCTCTGATTTATAAGCGCTTTTCTGCTCTAAGCCATCATGCAGGATTTTTCGCCAGCGCGACTCGAAATTTCCACCTTTATTTTTGTTCTTCCAGGTTTGGCGAACCAGATCATAACCCTTGGTGGCTTTGCCTTCAGCTAAGAGTCCCATCATTTCTGATTCACTTACTGACTTAAAAAGCGGACGAATCAAGGGCTGTGTTAATCCCATGGTGCCGTCATAGGAGCGGGTATCTCCCCAGCTTTCCAGGAAGTGTGATTTCGGCACATGCCAGGTAGTAAGCTGTCCGGTTTCATCGACATAATCATTAAAATGAATGGTGGTTTTGACTTTTGACATGGCAGCCGCAAAACCTAATTCTGCCGGAGCATCGTAAACAGGGTTGGAACCAAACATTATCAAAGTTGAAACGGAACCGCTGTTCATATCGGCCACCAGGCTTTGCAGGCCGGCGCTGTCAGAAGAGCTTGTATCGGAAACTTCGGAATACAGAACAGTCTTACCGATATTGCCCAAGGCATCATTGATGGCCGCAGCCAGCGCGTGCACCGCCGCCGGCTGTCTTCTTCCGGCTACAACCAGACTGGCGCCTTTGGCGCCTGCCAGATCGCGCGCTAATTCATTGACCCACTTAAATTTCTTGTCCGAAACTAATTGAGCGCTGGTTCCGGCTACATTAATGCCCAGATTATTCAAGGCGTTGGCCAGATTAAGCGCAAAGGCACCGATATCGCCTGAGCTAATGGCCTGACGATGGTCGGCGTTGGCGCCGGTTGTGGAATAGCCGCTTTCTACTATATAGAGGCGGTTCATCTCATCTTTTTCAGTTTCTACATTCCTCGCCTTGCCAAAGCCTCTGGCATTGTTGATACTGTCACTTTCGGTCAAAAGAAAATCAGAATCGAGCGACAAGACAACTCTGGCTTTGTCGAATGAATAATTAGGGCGATATCTTTTACCAAAGGCAGCTTTGGTACCATTGTAAATATTTTCATCAGAGACAGCTTCGTAAGTCACCCAGCTGGCATTCGGGAAATTTTTATCAAATGATTTTTTTAAACGCGATAATGTCGGCGATGAAAACATCCCGCTTAGGACTGCTAACCCGACACCCTTATTCTGTTTGAATTCTTCAAAGGCACCAATCCAGTTAAGCACGAAATCATTCCAGCTTTTTTCCTGCTCGCCCTTAAGAACTTTTTTGGAACGGTCGGGGTCAAACAAACTAAGCGTCTGCGCCTGAGTTATAGCGCTTGAGGCACCAAGAGTAGAAGAATGAAGTTTGTTGCCTTCGATTTTTGTCGGCCGACCCTCGTGACTCTCCACCACCAGCCCGAAAGCGTGGTCGGAAAACGGCATCGAAGTAGCGTAATAAAGCGGCACGCCGGGGATAACTTCTTCGGGTCGTTCTACATAAGGAACGATTTTTTCTTCGGGACGGCGGCAGCTGGCCAGACCGGCCATTGCCAAAGAGGCGCCCATCAGAGTCAAAAACTTTCTGCGCGACCAGGAGTTGTCGAACTGCGCAGCGCCCAGAGGAAATTCCCGCTTAAGGAAATTGTTGAATTCGGGCGTGTCGGCCAGCTGGTCAAGGCTGCGCCAGTAATCTTTCCCTTTTATTTTCATGTCGCCGTTCTTCTTGCTCATCTATGGCATCCCGAACAATCTTCAGGAGGATTAATATTCTTTGTTGCTCTGAGCAGCTTGCCAACTTCGGCCTGATTTGCCGGCGCTACCCAGTCCATATTGGTGACTTCGGATACCGGCCTGAGATTCGGTTCCGGATTGCGATGGCACTCCAGACACCAGCCCATACTAAGCATTTTTTTTTGCTCAACTACTTCCATCTGGGCAACATTACCGTGACAGGAGATGCAGCCAACTCCGGCGTTTATATGAACGCTGTGATTAAAATAAGCAAAATCCGGAAGGTCGTGAACCCGGGTCCATCTCAAAGATTTCTTGTCTTTCCAGCTGTCGCGCACCAGCTGAAGTTTTTCTGAGTCTTGCTTAACCAGAGTGTGACAGTTCATGCAGGTTGCTGTGGGCGGAACGTTGGCGGCAGCAGCGAATTCAACAGTAGTGTGACAGTAGCGGCAGTCGATGCCCAAATCTCCGGCATGAAGTTTATGACTGTAGGCAACCGGTTGAACCGGACGGTAGCCAACATCAGTAAAAGAGGGCGAGGCATAGAACCAAAAAAACCAGGTGCCCCCTGATATTAGTAGTACGGCCGCTAATGCAGTACCAGGACCAAGGTAATTGGTCCATTTAGGAAAAATCTGGGCCAAACGTTACTTTCTACTAAAAAAAGATTGTTCAAACATTCACAAGCACAATTCCAAAAAAAGCGCAATCAGCTCTCCTACCTGTAAGCTGCTTTCGCTTTGAAGTGGCGAATAAAGCACCTCCGGATATTCATGTCAAGATTAAATGGCATAAAGATTTCCGAGAGCTTATTCACAAACATAAATTCCACAATTCATAATAAAGCATCAACAATAACCGCGCTAAAGACCCCAAACAAATACAGCAGAGATTGCCCGAACAGCTGGCGGGCCAGCTTATCTGTTTTGCCTATATATAATTGAAAAGCTCTTCTTGCAAAAAGAACTCCCAATATGAAAGCGGTCGCCCCATATATCCAGCCGGCTCCAAAAAACAGTAAACCCAAACTGGAAATAACCAATATTATTGTATAAACAAGAATTTGAAGGCGGGTAGAGTCTTCCCCCTTCACTACCGGCATCATCGGAAGCCCGACAATCTTGTAATCTTTTTTACTAAACAGCGCCAAAGCCCAAAAATGTGGCGGTGTCCACAGAAAAATTATCAAAAACAACAGCCAGGGAATAACGCTCAGTGAGTTAGTGGCTGCAGTCCAGGCGCCAATCGGTGCCATTGCCCCGGCTATGCCGCCGATGACAATATTCTGGGTAGTGTTTGGCTTAAGCCACAATGTATAATAAAGGCTATAGAAGAGAATCGTGCCCAGTGATAAAAGTGCTGTCAGCCAGTTAAAAAAATAAGCAAAAAGGAAGACTCCGCCTATCCCGATCGAAACTGAAAAGATTAGCGCTCTGGTTGGGCTCAAACGGCCCGATGGCAAAGGCCGGCGGTTTTTTGTCCGTTCCATTTTTGCATCAAGATCTCGCTCTAAGTACTGATTAAGGGCGTTAGCACAGCCGCCGGTCATATATAGTCCGATTATGACTAAAAGGAATTCTAGAGGTTGTGCCAAAAAGGAGCCTTCAACTACCAGCGCTGCAGAACCGGTAAAAACTACCAGCAGCATTATAGTCGGCTTGGTGAGCTGAATATAGTTGTTAATCGATGCCAGCAAAAATGGCTACCCCATTTATTATCAGTTTACTATCAACAAAGATACTAACATCTTTGTATCGAGCTTGTTCCATAATTCACAAGTTATCGGCCATATATAGCCAAATTGAAAATAATACTCAAGCCTTAATTAGCTCACAATGCGATGTTTTTCAAATTTGAAGAATAATTCAGGCATTTATGAGAGAACAATCTGGAACTGGTAACGCTGTTTTGGGTGATTGCTCTTGCCATTTGCATAAGTTCATATAATTTTGGCAGATGACCTCTAAAGGCAACTCTGTCTCATCATTATCATCCATCCAAATTGAAGCGACTTATGTCATGATTGTAGTTTTGGGTCTTTTACCAATGATTCTGCTGGTTTTGATTGATAAGCCGATGTTTGCATTAGCAATACCGTTAGTGGTTATTGTCGCTTTCTTATTACTTAATCCTCGTTTAACGTTTTGGCTGCTGTTAGTCTCCTTATTTGTATATGCTCCACAACGAATTGGTGCAACATTTGCTGTACATCCGTTCGATTTGATCATGGGCTTGTTATTTGCCGGTATCGTACTGGAGTATTTGCTTAAATTCAAACAGGGCATAAAATTCAGCCCATATGACGCCCCCTTCATAATTCTGCTCTTAGCTACCGTCATTTCTATGGTCTTCGCTTATAACATTTCCTATGCCATTGTTCCCTGTATTAGAATATTCGTTATCTACCTGGCTTTCAGAGCAGTCTATACTTATGGACAAATAATAGGTGTCAGAAAAATAATAAATGTCTATCTCTGGCTGGTGGCAATACACGGGGCATATAATATCACTCTCTTTATCTGGCAGGGCGGACATGAACGAGTTTTTGGTCCTGCTCACTTAGGCTTTGAAACATTTTCCATGACCGCTTTGCCAATGGCTACCGCCTTTATGTTTTGGGCACAAACGACCAAGCAACGAGTTTTGTACGGCAGCCTGGCAATCATGATTGGTCTTGGAATTGTGGCTACTCAAGCGCGCGGACCGATGCTGGCGGTGGCGATTGCTATTCCCCTGCTGATTTTCTTTGCCGCTCGTAAATCCAGAAAAGAATCAGACAGGAGCAGCAGCCATGTGCTTAAACTGATCTTTATACCTGCAGTTGCATTAATTGGTCTGGTTTTCTTATTCAAGGACACCCTCTTTGTGGGTCTGCTGAGCCGATATGACGAAATCATTATCTCGCTGACCAATCCCAAAGGAACAATCGCACTTCGTCTTGTTCTCTGGGAAGCCGCTATTCGCACTTTTCTCGATAACCCAATTACCGGAATTGGTATTGGAAATTTCCGATTGGTCCATCATATCTATCCCGACTTGAAGTTGATGCCCTTGCACTGGTGGATATTCGGTATGTCGGCACACAATGTTCTCCTTCATTACCTGGCCGAAACGGGAATTGTTGGTTTTCTGGCTCTGGTCACACTCTCATGGAAGGGATTAAGACACAGTTATAGAGGCTTTATGCAGAAACTGTCATATCCCGACAATCAGGTTGCGGCTTCGTTATTTATAGCCATGGTTGTATTTTGTGTAACTATTTTATTTATGCGGGCCTGGACCTGGGGACAGGGCGGCTATGTCATGGCGCTTCTCTTCGGGCTATTGGCCGCAATGAGAGAAACAAGAGAGGTTAAGCAGGTGCAATAAATGCCAATGGGGCAGAGCCTTCGACTCCCACGGGACTTCGTAAGCTTCGGGACTTTGTCCGCTCAGGATAACTGCTGCTCAGGTTGACCGCTATACTGTCACTCCCTAGCTATTACTTGTCATTCCCGCTTTAGTCCCGTGGGAAGACACGGGGAGTAGTCGGGAATCCATCTTTCCGTCATTCCAAACTCCCCCCGTCATTCCAAGCTTGTTTTGGAATCCAGCCGGTGATACGAGCCGTAAAGTTGAAATTATTTTCTCGTATGCTTAGATCCCACTGCAAGCAGTGGGCGACACATAACCCTTCGACTCCCAAGGCTAAGCTCGGGACCTTGTCCACTCAGTATGACGATCAAAAATGGTGGGGCAGCCCGGGATGATTTGACTCTTCGAGTCAATCGGAAGATGAAGGAATCTGCCAAGCACGCAAGAATTTGATACAGGCTGTAATTTAAAATGCGCCATCGGGGACTCGAACCCCGGACCAATTGATTAAGAGTCAACTGCTCTACCAACTGAGCTAATGGCGCAAACATAGTTTGATTCATGCTTCGCAAGTATGAGAGTTCCGTGTAAATAATATGAAAGTAAAGAGGGTTTGGCAACCGGCCAATTAGTGTTAATAAAGGCTGGATTAATAAGAAAAGACCCGCTTCAAAAACGGTTGAAACGGGTCGATTTCCAAAAGAATATCCCGCTGCTTGGGCGGGACTTGTAATCGATCTAGCGTCTTTTACGACGTGCAGAGCTCTTGCGAGTTTTGCGACGACGAGATGCAGTGCGAAATGTGCGACGGCTTGTCGGACGACGTCTGGCAGTTGATTTACGGCCAGCTTTTGTGCTTCCACCGAATCTCTTGAAAGCCGTTTTTGGACCCTTGTTGCCTTTCCAGACAGAAGGTTTGGATTTCTTGATATTCAGGTCGACAGCTTTGTAACGCACTGAATAAACAGTACGGCCCATCTGGCGGGCTACCCACTTGGTCTCGTGGTTACGATAATACTTGCGCATGAAAGCGCATTCTGAAGGCGACCACGGACGTGTAGCTTTACGACGTGCAGGACGACGTGTACTACGTTTGGTTGTGGGGCGTCTTTTGCGAATTGGCATGCTCAACTCCTTGTTTGAGTCGTTAATCCAAAGGGACAGAAAAACCGTGCGAGGCTCCTGCACCCATTTAATTAGTTTCCATCTAATAATCGTCTTTTTCTTAAAATACTTGACCACAATCGTTTAAGTATTTTGTCCCGACTTCTCTATGTTAATCGGATTCTAAAGATTAGCAGTTTTGAGTCTTGCTGTTTTCCACAAGCCTCTTAACTTGAGCCACAGTCGCAATTTGCAACAAAACGCTTTTGGGGGCTTCTCTGACGGAGGTAACTTGTTGTTATATCGGTAGTTACCGGAGCCAGACAGTGAGCCGGCCTTGATAGAGATGCCCTGAAATCCTAGATTTTGAAAATGCCGGCAGAAATCTATCTGCATCTTATCTCATTATATACTGTAGCGCTGTACCAAAAATGGACTACAAAGATTGACCAGTTCTGCTCCAATATTGCGCAATAATATTCTGTTTTGTGATTTCCGGAATTAGATAGCGTGAATCTAAGAGAATCGGCGGCTCCGCTTTATGGTTGCCATCGGATTCTGCCTGAACTAAATTGTGGTAATCGCATGAGAAGAAATCGATAAATCAATGAAGCGTGAACATGTTCTGATATTTTTATTCCTGTCGTTTGTCTCAATCTTTTTCTATCTATTTTACAGTCTGATGATAGATTTCTTTGCGCCCATAAGCTGGGCGGCTGTCTTTGTAATAATTTTTTATCCTCTTTATGAAAAACTTTCTCTGAAGCTGAAATCTGAAGTGATTCCTTCGTTAATTTTAACAGCCGGAATAATCATCCTGATAATCGGTCCCTTTGCCTACCTGTTCGGGGTGCTGATAAACGAAGCAACGATTGCCGTGGCCAAAGTAAATGCTATGTATCAAAGCGGGCAGCTTGAAAAGACTCTGGCGGTCGACCTGCCCTGGCTCGAGACGGTGAAATCGAAACTCTCGCAGTACTATGATCTGTCTGAGATTAATTTAGACAGTCTGATTAAACAAGCCGCCGATAATCTTGGCGGGTTTCTGTTTGCCCAGACCAGCTGGCTTATAACCAATGGCACCAAATTTATCTTTTACTTCGGTCTGATGATTTTCAGCATGTACTATTTCTTCAAAGACGGTGACGAGATAATACATCTGATAAAAAGACTAATTCCTCTGACAATCGAACAGGTTGATATAACTTTCAAGCGCCTTCGTGAAGTCATTTATGCCACTATGTACGGCGGTGTTGTCATTGCACTTCTGCAGGGTGTTCTGGGAGGAATAATGTTCTGGATATTTGATTTTACTTCACCTGTCTTCTGGGGGGCGGTGATGGCGCTGCTGTCTATTATTCCGATTGTGGGCGCATTTGTGGTCTATATTCCGGCCGGCTTAATTCTGATGATAGGCGGCTCTTTTTTACAAGGCTTTTTGATAATTGCTATAGGCATGATTATTATCAGTCAGGTCGATAATGTCCTCAGACCGATCATGATATCCGGGCGAACTTCGATACATCCGCTGCTTTTGTTTTTCAGTATTTTGGGCGGAATTTCTTTGTTCGGACTTTTGGGGCTGATTTTGGGGCCATTAATTGCAGCGGTATTCATGACGCTGCTGCAGATTTTGGAATACAAGCTCCACCCGGTAGATATTGTAGAATCAGACAAAACTATCGAATGATTTGTTGTCTCGCAAATTAGACGGTTCGGCGCAATTTCGCTTTACAGAGCTTATATCTGCCGTTTAATTACCCAGAAATAAGAATCAATAATAAGGAGCTTTGAATGTCTAATCTACACAAGACGATTAATTACCTCTCTGTCGGATTGAGTTTATTGTTACTCTTTGCCGTCTCGGCTTTTGGTTCGACCCATCCTTCTTTTTCGCCCAATAAACTGGCCGAAATTGACACTCTGCCTTTTTATAGCGGCGGAAATTACGACCGCTCTGTCCCTGAGCCAAAAGAAATTTTTGGACACCCCATAGGCGAATGGCCGGTCAGGTACAATAATTTGGTCGATTATATTAATCTCTTAGCAGAGACAAGTGACCGTGTCAGATTAGAAACCCATGGCACAACCCACGAAGGACGCGACTTATTTAATATTTTTATTTCCACTACCGACAATCTTTCAAAGTTAGATGATTATCAAGAAGACATGTCCAGACTTGCTGACCCGACAATTAATTTGACCGCGGCTGAAAGAAAATCTCTTTTAGATGACCTGCCCGCTTTTGCCTGGTTAGGTTATAGTATACACGGTGATGAGATTTCGGGGGTCGATGCCGGTATGCAGCTATTATATCATCTGGCGGCCGCCAGAGATTCGGTCACCCTTCATCTTCTGAAAAACGTCATAATCATAATTGACCCGATTGAAAACCCCGATGGCCGTGAACGGTATTTGTCGATGCTTCAGACTTACCGCAGCTACACTCCCAACTACGACCGTCATTCGCTGCAGCACGGCGGAGTCTGGCCGGCCGGAAGAGGCAACCACTACCTTTTTGATCTTAACCGCGACTGGATATTGGTCAACCAGCCGGAAACTAAAGGGAAGCTGCGGACAATCTTAAAATATAACCCGGTCATGACAGTCGACGCTCACGAGATGGGAGCAACTGCAACATATCTGTTCACTCCCCCGCGTGAACCGATAAATGCTAACACCCCTCAAAATGTCCGTAAATGGTGGGATGTATTTTCAAAAGAGCAGGCTGGTTCATTTGATTCGCACCGCTGGCCGTATTATGTCGGTGAGTGGCACGAGCAGTGGTATCCCGGCTATGGCTCGGCCTGGTCGACATTTTTTGGTTCGGTTGGTATTCTTTACGAACAGGCCGGTGTCGATGGTTCGTTTGTCAAACAGAGAGACAATTACCTCCTGACCTACCATGAAGCTGTCAACCATCAGTTTACCTCGTCATTGACAAATCTTTATACCGTGGCCAATAACCGCCGTGAACTCTTGTCTGATTATCGCGACACGCGCCTGGCAATCTTAAAACAGGGACAAAACAGCGGGCTAAAATTTCTGGTAGCGCCCGCTAGAGATAAGCTGAAAATGAACAGGTTTATCCAGTCGCTGCTTGACCAGAATATAAAAGTCAGCCGGGCGACCGCATCGTTTACTGTCAGCAGAGCGACAAATATCTACGGCAAAGATTACCGCTCTAAAAAATTTGCAGCCGGTAC
>JADFPZ010000184.1 GCA_022562075.1 Candidatus Zixiibacteriota bacterium
GGGCGAGGGCGATAGTTGAACAGGCGAGAACGAGCAAGGCACATAAGATCGTCATCATGGGTGCGACTCCTGATTGCGTGACCCGGGGTCACTGACATGAACGTGATGTTGTCCCAGCACTGCTCGCATATAGTCGGATCTGCAGATGATCCTCAGACCCCGTTCCGTAGAGCTGCGCAGTAGATCGACACCCATATCGTCCACGGCGGCGACCGGGCGCGCGAGTTCGACATCTTGGAGGTCTGGATCGACATTTTAGACCCGGATTTTGTCACCGAAGAGGGTGAGGAGGTCTCACTTGCCTTCAATGCTCATTTCACCCCCCTGCAAGGATACCCGACGCCCGTCGGACCGCCCGTCGGCGTGTCCGTGGAGGAATTCGTCGGCGGTTTCGGTTCGACGTTTGGTAATGCCGAATTGACCGTGACCGAAGGCGCGGCATGCGGCTCACCGCCAAACTGCGGTGCCGAAGGTCAGTACTGCGACACCTGCTGGACGAACGACACGGATGATGCAATCACCAACGTCACGTTCAACACGATCGACAACGACTCCGGCTTCGAAGGCGACCCCTGCAGCTACGGCGATTACACCGCCCAGTCGACGACGGTGAGTCAGAGCGACAGCCACCTGCTGTCGGTGACATTCTCCTCGCTTGGCTTCACCGAGCACGTCTGGGCCTGGATCGACTGGAACCAGGATTTCGTCTTCGATGTAACGACTGAAGCGGTTACTATGGACGTTTCTTCGGGATTCGGGCCATATACCGGTACCGTAGTAGTACCTGGCGACGCACTTCCGGGAACCACCAGAATGCGCGTTAGACTGACTTGGAACATGACTGCTGCCCCATGTGGAGCCAATACGTATGGCGAGGTTGAGGACTATTCAATCAATGTGGCTGGTGAGGCCGCTCCAACCTGGGCGATGGACCCCTGTCCCAAGCGCGTAGTTATGAAATATGCCCTTGAACCAATAACCGGTCATTTATACATCAGTGAAGCCTATGCCTCGGGTTTAGGTTATTCACTCTCTGATGTCGATCTTGGTTCAATTGCCATGGTCATTCCCACCAGCAGTTGTTCTGTGCCGATAAGCGGTGCTGAACTACTGGCGTCTCATGAGTCTCTGCCCGGTATGGGACAGGTCCTTGATATCTCTTACCCGGTCACTGACTATATTCTATGTGTACAGGACGGAACTCTTATCTGGGATGAGATTGTATCATCTTTCGACGTCACGTACGATTACAGCGGTGGACCGTCGGGAGGATTGTCCGGAACCTGTAACATAATCGGACATATTTCAGGCGACGTTAACCTGGATGGCAATTTCAATATCACTGACCTGACCTTTATGGTCGACTTCATATTCAGGGGTGGTGATGCGCCTTCAGTCCTGGAGACAGGCGATGTGAATGCCGACGGCAAAGTTAACATCACTGATCTTACTATGTTTGTAGACTTCATTTTCCGTGGTGGTTCGGAGTTGATTCATCCATAGAATCATGAAGTAGTTTCAAATCTGTTATACTTGCCGACCTTTCGGGGTCGGCAAGTTTTTTTTAAACAAATGATTCCTGACCTTCAAAGCCATACCGACCAATAGCAGTTAATTGCCCAAGTTTTTTCACTTTGAAGAGAAGTTTTAACTTCAATCATTGCTGAAAATATTCCGATAGAGTTCTTACTATGAAAGTTATCATTGTTATAATCTCTTCTTCTATTTGTGGCTGGGTTGGCTGGTGGCTGGGGTATCATCTGGGAATATTCACAGCACTGGTGTTGAGCATGACAGGCACCGGCTTAGGTCTCTATGCAGGCCGAAAGCTTAATCAAATGTATAGCTGAACCTAGGATCAAATTTGAGTCACGACTGCTTCTGGCGATTGAACAGGAGCCACATCAGACCAGTTACTACTATTACCGTATCCGGGTCGAGTACGAATAACAGCAACATCCAGGGCGACAGTTCTACTGACACCAAAGTCAGTCCGAGAATTACTAAAATCGGCCCCACAAATGGAGCAGGTGAACTATATGACGCTTTGGGGTTATCTCGATTTTTGTGGTTTTGGACCTGCCTTATATAGCTGCAGACAATTATAAATGAACCGAAAGCCAGCAGACCCAAGCCGAGAATTGTTAGCAAGAAGTTCATTCTAGAATTATCGGCAAAACTTTAAAAAGACATAAGTTGACTCTATTCGACAAACATTAGAGTATTATTTTAAGTTTGAATTCCGATAATAATTAAGTGAACTTTTCTGGAAATGTAGAGAAAGTATCAGAACCGGAGGATTATATGAAATCTACGAAAGTTTTGTCAGCTCTATTGCTGACATTTATTTTGACTGCTGGGGTTGCTCGCCCCGCCGAAGTTAGCTTTGGTCTGTCTGGCGATCAGGACGGGCTGAAAAGCTTCTACTTGTCAGTTGGGGAGCACTATAGTGCCCCTGAAGCAGAAATTATGGTCGTGCGCAAGCATAACATTCCCGATGACGAAATGCCGGTGGTCTTTTTTATCTCCCGTCATGGCGATGTTGACGCCGGACTGGTGGTGAAACTTCGCTCCGAAGGCAAATCATGGTTTGAAATCTCAGCTCATTTTGGTCTCTCCCCCGAAGTCTACTATGTTTCTTTTGAAAGGGACCCGGGTCCCCCCTATGGTAAGGCCTGGGGGTATTACAAAAACAAGAAGCGCAAAGACTGGAACAAAATTCACTTAAGCGATGGCGATGTTGTCAATTTTGTGAATATTAAGTTTATGAGTGAGCGCTATGGTTATTCCCCTGATGAGATTGTAAAAATGCGCGGCAAAAAGCAGGGCTATGTAAACCTGAACGTTAAAGTGAAGCAGCATAAACACGAAAAGCAGAGAAAAGCCAAAATTCAGGCAAACTCAAAAAAACAGGGCAAAACTGCAACCGCGAAAAATAAGTCTAAAGGCAAAGACAAGAAAAAAGGTAAGGGTAAAGGGAGCAAGTAAGGACGAATAGTTCATGAAGGGGCAGACCCTTCGGCTGCGCTCAGGACAGTGTGAGGACATCTGCCGCCCACAAAACGATTTGTCATCCTGAGCGGACAAAGTCCCTTGTAATTGAGGGGGTCGAAGGATGAAATAAAAAGGCCACCAATATGGTGGCCTTTTTTTTGTGCTGTAATACTAATTTTTATTATTCGCTGTCGATCAGCAGTCTGAAAGCCGGGCGGAGCAAATAATCCTGGTCGGTACTTATAATTGAAGTGGCAGCATCGAATTCAATTGTTGCTGTCAAAGTTTCACCACCCTCGATTACCACATCAAAACTCAGCTTAACACCTGTTTCTGTCCCGCTGGGAACTGTCAGGGCTTCGCTGGTGCCGTCAAAGACAATTTCGTTGGTCTCAGCCAAAATTAAACGCAACATAGTGTATCGTCCGGGCTCTATGGCTACCGAAGCCAACTCGGCGGTAACGCCGGCTACCAATAGCAGAAAATCATAGGTTGCGTTCGGCTCTGCAACAGTAATCCAGCCGAGTGAATCATCGGCTTTTCTTAATTGAACGGAGACAACCGTCAGATTAATATTTTCCGGTTCAATGCCTTCGGGTGAAGAATAAGCGCCCTCGCCATAGCTGGCAGTACTCGCGTAGAGTACGAAGTTATCGGGATCAAGAGTACCATCTGATGGGTCTGTGATTGAAGTACCGTTATTGTTGGTGAGTACATCTTCCCCCTTCTGACCGCAACCGGCAACTACCAGCAGAGTCATCAGAGAAAATAAAAGCAGTTTTTTCAAGAATACACCTCTTGGTTTGAGTTATTTCTTAGTCTAAAATATAATCAAAATTAGAAATCTGTCAACATTGAATTACGCCCCATATCTGAACTAAGCCTAATCTGATTTATATCCCGAAAAATCTGGATCTGCCAAGTCTTCCCTGATTGGATAAAAGACGTCCAAAAGATAGCAATCTGTTAACGCCCTTGCTGTATGAATTACATTTGGTGGCAGTATCAAGGTATCGCCCGGCTTTAGATGGTGGGGCTCCCCTTCGACTGTCAGTTCAATCTCACCTTCGATAACATTTACTATCTGCTCTTGAGTATGACTATGTTCAGGTGCAGAGCCACCGGCCTTTAGTCGCGCGTGCATAATTGTCATAGTTTCGCTGTTTATGACTTTAGCTGTGACACCTGGCGCCAATTCAAACGGCTTTAAGTCATCTCCAATTATTTTCTTCATGAATGGTTTCTCTGGATTTAATTCTCTCACCCAAATGAGATATGCTTACTCTGTTTCTTCGGGGTCGGTGGTACCAGAATCAAAAACATATTTCCAGTTTCCGTCTGCCTGTTTTTTCCAGATCGTGACATAGCGTCCTTTGCTGGATTGAGTCTCGCCGCTGGAGTCGGTGACGGAATAGGTCCAATGACCAATTGTATAGCCCAATTCTCCCGATGCTGCGATATCTGCAAAATCCGGCTCCCAAATTAACTGTGCTCCCTCTTGAACATCCGCCCACATGTCGCCAATGGCAGTCCGGCCAACGATCGGTAGCCTGTTTTCGCTGAGAATGATGGCACTGTCTGCAGCGTAATTGACGAACGCCTTAGCTATACCATGTTCAGATGACATCTGCGAAAATTCCCGGTCGACTTCAATCAATTTAGTTTTGTCTACATCGCTGCTCATTTTGACTCCACATCCTGCAAGTATTATCGCAAAAACAAATAGAAAAAAAGTTTTCATCATAAGCACCTGTAAACTTTGAAGTTCTCCTGTCATTTTATCTCAAAGCTAAACTAAATGGCAGCAACTCGGCAGTAAAGACTTTTGCTATGACTGCCGGGTCGTCATTCATAATTTGTTGAGCTTCTTGCTCAGTCTCAGTTTCCAGAAGTGCAATACCAAAACGGGCGTCGTTGACCCGACCTGCGATCAAGACTGTTTTCTTCACGTTTAGAGCCTTTAGATACTCGAAATGCTTCATAACTTCTGCGGACTCTTCCGGAGTTGCATTTTCTGCAAATCCATTCCTCGGTGGACGATACATTATCAGATAATGTTGTGACATGCTATCCTCATCTGGTTATTGTCTTAGTAAACAGGAACTTAGCGTATCTTTTTAAAAATTAGGCCAAATAACCGAAAAAGTCTACCGAATAAAATTCGCAAGGCAAAATTTGCGTTAAACGTTACTGCTCCCTTTTACGTGATAATAATGTTTGCAGATTTATGCTCGATTCGTATTTTAAGAATGTGTAAGAATTGCTTTCAACTCGACTGATAATAGGGCCTGGTATGAAGAAATCTATAAGTCTTGTTTCGCTGATAATCTCCACTATTCTATTATTTGCTTTTTCAGCACTATCTGACCCGCCGCTTACGCCTTTTTCTGAAAAGAACAACACGTT
>JADFPZ010000185.1 GCA_022562075.1 Candidatus Zixiibacteriota bacterium
ACAAGCTCAGGATGACAGTTTCGACCTACTCGAAGAAATCTGAGATTGCCACGTCGTTCCCGTCCAGACGGGAACTTCTCGCAATGACGAGTTACGCTTCCTATATGGCAATCGGGCGCGCAGCGGCTGTGCCCCCCAAAGGGGGTGTGCAGATTTTGAACAGGTGGCCGATAATAATATCAGAGCTTTTGGCTCTATATAAGGAGTAAGAAAATTGGATTTTCAATGGCCTCTTTTGATGGCTAGCCCGGACGGCGGCTCCGGGGGCGGAATGTTCACCATGATATGGTTTGGACTGATAATACTGCTGATGTATTTTCTGATGATTCACCCCCAGAGAAAAAAGCAAAAGGAACATAAGCTGCTTTTGGAACAGTTAAAAAAAGGCGATAAAGTGGTCACCACCGGCGGCATGTTCGGGACCATTTTCGCTATTGATGATAAAAATGGCAAAATTGTGATTCGTATTAACGAAAACACGAAATTAGAGTTTTTGAAATCGTCCATCGCCGCCAGAGTGGACGACTGAAAATTTATTAGGAGTTTTTTGTGGCAGAACGGCAGATCGTCAAATACGGCGATCCCGTATTGCGGGAAGTTTCCGAACCGATTGAATTAATCAATTCGGAAATAAAAGATTTGGTGTCGGATTTGATCGGCACCTTAAAAGAAGCCAGCGGCCTGGGATTGGCCGCAGTGCAAATTGGTGTCTTGCTGCGACTGTTCATAGTCGATATGACGGCAGTCGACCCAACAGCTACTCTCAAGGTCTATATCAACCCCGAAATTCTGGAAACGTCCGAAGAACAGATTGAGCTGGAAGAAGGATGTTTATCGTTTCCGGGAATTTACCAGAAAGTCACCAGACCGGTCAGAGTCAAAGTTCGAGCAACTGATGTTGATGGCAACGTTTTCGAAGAAGAGCTCGACGGCATGCCGGCCCGTGCAGTATTGCACGAGTATGACCATCTTGAGGGAAAGCTGTTTATTGATCACCTGACACCCCTGGCCAAAACGATGTTAAGAGGCCAGCTTAAGAAACTGGCACAGGCTTCATAAGATTTTTTAGGACTTATCTTTTCCCGCATTTTTTTCTGCTTTTTTGCCACAGCATTTTAAAAATGAAAATTGTATTTATGGGCACACCCGAGTTTGCCTGCGCGCCGCTAACTGCGCTGCAAAATAGCCAACACAGAATTGCAGCGGTGGTGACCGGCCCGGACAAACCAGCAGGACGAGGCAAGAACCTGCGGGCTACGGCGGTTAAAGAGCAGGCCGAGCAGTTTGGTCTGCCTGTTTTGATGCCCGAATCGCTCAAGAGCGAAGAGTTCTATCAAGAGCTGAAGAAAATAGCCCCGGATCTGATTGTGATAGTGGCTTTTCGGATTCTGCCGGAGCGGATATTTGGTTTGCCCAAATTCGGATCACTGAATATTCATGGTTCACTATTGCCCAAATACCGGGGAGCGGCGCCGATTCAATGGGCGCTGATAAACGGTGAAAAAGAAACCGGTCTTTCATCGTTTCTCTTAAAAAGCGAAGTCGACACCGGTGATATTATTTTACAGCAAAAAACAAAAATTGATGATAACGAAAATTTCGATTCTCTCTACAACCGCCTTTCGCAGATGGCTGGTCAGTTTCTGCTTGATTCTATCAAAAAGATAGAGTCAAAAGATTTCAAACCAGCCAGGCAGGACGAATCACTATCCACGCCGGCACCTAAACTGAAAAGCAGTGACGCTTTGATTGATTTCGAGAAATCAGCAGTTAAGGTCCACAACCTGATTCGAGGACTTGCCACCAGACCGGGAGCATTTACTTTTTTTCGAAGCAAAAAGGTCAAGGTCTATGCATCCAAACTCTCAGACAAAACTTTTGATATTTCGGCTCAGCCGGGTTCGATTTTGTCTGACAAGTCTGAGCTTTTGGTGCAGTGTGGCGAATCTCTGCTTGAGCTTACCAGGCTGCTGCCTGAAGGGAAAAAAGAGATGGACGGCCGTTCGTTTATAAACGGCTACCGTCCGGAATCCGGAGAATCGTTTGACTAAAGAAAATTTATCCGCTTGAAAGAGCGAAAAAGGAAACAAATTGAAGAAAGAAATTTTAGTAAACACAACCGAGTTTGAAACGCGCGTAGCTCTTCTCGAAGACGACCGTCTGGTTGAATTGATGTCAGTGCGGCGCGATGAAAAACGCATTGTCGGTAACATTTACAAAGGCGTAATAAAAACAGTTCTGCCGGGAATGCAGGCCGCTTTTGTTGATATCGGTTTAGAAGGCAAAGCCGCTTATTTACATTCGTCGGATATCGGCAAGATGTACGACAACAGCGGCTACGACGATGCCGATGTCGCAGCTCCGGCAGACATTATCCGCAAACACCGCCGGGCAGGAATAGAAACCGTTCTGAAAACAGACCAGGAAATTCTGGTTCAGGTCATCAAAGAACAGATATCGACCAAAGGTCCCCGGGTAGCCACGGAGATTTCAATACCCGGACGTTACGTGGTGCTTGTACCCAACGACGACCATATCAGAATTTCAAAACGTATCGCCAACTGGAACGAAAAGAAGCGCCTTCGCAAGATTGTCGAAAATTACCGGCCCGAAGGATTTGGTCTGATTGTCCGTACCGAAGGAGAAGGTAAAAAAGAATCCGAGTTTAAGATGGACATCAAACGGGTGCTAAAACTCTGGACCAAACTCAAAAGAAAAGCAGACAGCTCGACTGCGCCGGCTTTGATCCATCAGGAAGAAGAAATGCTGGTTGGTATGATTCGCGATGTTTTTAACGATGAAATCGAAAGCTTGGTCTGCGATAACAAAGACGATTACAAGAAAGTAGTCAGCTATGCCCGTACCATAGCGCCGGAACTTCGTAAGAAAGTAAAAATCTACAAAGGCAGTCTGCCGCTTTTTGATACTTACGAGCTTGAAACAGAAATCGACAAGATGCTTGACCGCAAAGTCTGGATTCGCAAAGGCGCTTATCTGATAATAGACCAGACCGAAGCCATGGTTACCATCGACGTTAACACCGGCCGTTTTGTCGGCGGCAAAGACCAGGAAAAAACTATTTTGATGGTCAATCTTGAGGCAGCCCGCGAGGCCGCCAGGCAGATACGTCTGCGGGATATCGGCGGACTGATCATCTGCGACTTTATTGATATGTACAGCCGCGAAAACCGCAGAAAACTTTACGAAGAGTTCAGTCGCTGTTTTCAGCACGACCGTGCCAAGCGCGCCATAAACACGGTTACAGATTTTGGACTGATAGAAATGACGCGCGAGCGGGTACGTGTATCTCACATGCATCATCTCTCAGAGCCATGCCCTTATTGTGCAGGACTGGGCAGAGTGGCCTCCAAAGAAACAATGGCCACCAAAATTGAACGTTGGTTCCAGAGAGCCAAAGCCGACGGCAATCTGAAATCTTTCCATCTGGCAGTCAGCCCGCTTTTGGCGGAAGCCATGAGCGATAACGGCTCTAACAGAATAGAACGGCTGATGAAAAACTATAAGTTCAAAATAAATCTTGTCAGAGACACAACTATTCCCATTCAGGAATACAAAGTTTACAACGCTGAGAACAATCAGGAGATTACTGCCAAGTTTAAGGTCTGAATTCCGGGCAAAATAGCTGACAAAAAATGTTCTGGCCTGTCTGCGGACTATTCGTTATAATTCACTTATGCCGCAGCAGCCGAACATAACCCGCGAGATTGAAATCAAGCTCGACCTGGCTTCGTTCACCAATTATCTCAAACTGCTGGGGTTTCTGGGACAAATCGAGCATGAAGAAAACCAGCAAAACAGTTTCTTTGATACACCAGAGAGCAAGCTCGCCAAAGCCGGCTGGGCTCTGCGGGTCCGCGCCGAAAAAAAACAAGGACTGGTTACAATCAAAAGCATTCCGGCCAAACCGGGACTGGCCGTAATACGGCAGGAGATTGAAACTGTCATCCCCAAGCGTGATGCCATTGATATCTTAAACGGGCAGATGGATGTAATGAGTTTGGAAATTATGCCAATCGACTATATCAAGAATAATTTCGGCGTCAAACAGGTTGAAAGACTGGTCAAGTTTGATAACCTGCGTCAGAAAAAACTTTTTAAGATCGAAGATTCCAACTACATGCTGGAAATTGACAAAACCGAATTCAGCGACGGCTCCAACGATTATGAACTTGAACTGGAACTATCTGACACCGGACGCATCGATGATGTCGAAGTTGCTTTGCGCCGTCTGTTTTCGCAGCTTGATATTCCCTTTGTCAGACAGACCGAGAGCAAATTTGCCCGCGCCCTAAAAAAAGCCGGAATCCATTAAGCATAGCTGCTGCCATGCTTGGATAAATCCCGGCTGTGAAATTCAATTTTTAATTTAATCGTCTTACAAAATCAACCATAACAGGTCGGTGTAGCCGCGTCTTGAGCCGCCTAAATAGAAATCGTCCTGGTCATCGAAAAGTCCGATGCGAAATTGCACCGAGTCTGCCAGCACCAAATCTTCCGGCCAGTCAGTATTAAGTTTTCGTTTCAGGACTACTGTTATCTTTTCATTGACTGCATCAAAAGAAGAAACTGCAAAAATATCCCAGCGACTTTGAGGAGTTATTTGTACGTTACTTCTCACGTTTGTATCAATGTAGTATCCAGGGACAACTATACCTGGTTCCCTAAATGCATTAAGGTATTTTGACAGAGAATCTCTATTTTCAATGTAAATAATCTCACCAGTATAGTTGGGGCTTGTCGTATCTACCCAAACAGGTCGCGTGCTATCAATTGGATGTGCATTTGAAAAGGCAACCTGTTGTGCTCCGGTGTCTACTACAAGCGTGTCATTACTTAACACAAACGTAAATCCTTCGGCCAATCCCGCAGTCCCGGTGGTAAGACTTCGCCAATTCCAAACATCAAGGTCTCCATTTGACAATCCGGAAAACATTACAAAAACCTGGTCTTCATGAGAAACAGTACTTCTTGAAAAATTAAGATTGCTGTCAATAGTCTGGTGAAATTCCCTAAGAATATTTAAATCGTTGTCATCAAATTCAACCCGCAAAAACAAATCACCGCCATTGACTATTGCTTTGACATAAACGGAATCGCTAACAGCGCTTGAGGCCGGAGCCGGGAGTTTGGGGCTGTTACTGGTGGAGATATCGAGAGTAAACTCAGTAACGTTATCCCAGACAGCTTCATCGACCGACGATAGTGTTGGTGCACTGACCGTTGTGTTGGCGACCACTCTTACCGGCGGCGGTGGTGGTGGTGGTTCGGTTGGAGCCGGATCATCGCTGCTGCAACCGCTCCAAACAGCAAAAGACAATATAACTGCAATAGTAATTAGCTTTTTCATTGATTTTTCTCCTGAAAATT